>JAYVPF010000124.1:0-6801 GCA_043757535.1 Burkholderiales bacterium | reverse complement strand
CTCCCTTTCCTTGGTCGGATCGGAAGCATCTATGACCGCAACACACGGTCAAACCTACGTGAGTCCCCCGGCAGAGCCGGGGGCTTACCTCAATTAGTTAACCAAAGGAATTCAACATGGCAACCGTACGAGAAGGCAACAAAGGCGTCCTCGTGATAGTCGACGTGCAGGTGGGCGTAGTCAGCGAGGGCTGGGACGCGCCGCGCGTCATCAAAAGCGTAGCGCGTACGGTCGAACGGGCACGCGCCCAAGGTGTTCCCGTGATTTGGGTTCAGCATTCGTCCGAGGATCTTCCGCGCGAAAGCGATGTATGGCAGTGGGTACCCGAACTGGTGCCCGCCGAGAACGAGCGGATGATTCACAAACAGTTCAACTCATCGTTTGAGCAGACGCAGCTTGACGACGCGCTCGCTGCACTTGGCGCGACCCACATCACGCTCGCTGGCGCAATGACCAACTGGTGCATTCGCGCGACGGCCTATGGTGCGCTGGATCGCGGCTACGACCTTACGCTGGTCAAGGACGCACACACAACGGCGAACATCGATCTCGGTAACGGGACAACAATCGAGGCGACGAACGTTGTCGCGGAACTCAACGTCGCGATGACGCGGCTGCGCTACCCGGGTCGCACCAACGGAATCGCCACGAGCGAGGCCGTTGATTTCGCCACACCCGGCGGGACGCGCTAGCGTTTACTGCGCGGCGGGGTTCCAGTCTTGCGCAGCGGCCCGACGTACCGTCGTTGACGGTGACGTTGCCGTCGCCAACGGCAATTTCAAAACCTTCGTCACCGCCATCAAAGCGGCAAGCCTCGCCGAAACGTTGTCGGGCAAGGGCCCGTTCACCGTGTTCGCGCCTACTGATGCCGCATTCGCCACGCTGCCCGCAGGCGCGGTTGACGCGCTGTTGAAGGACATCCCCAAGCTGAAAGCGATCCTAACCAATCACGTCGTTTCCGGCGCAGTGATGGCAAAAGACGTGAAAACCGGCATGGTGCCTACCGTTAACGGGCAATCGCTCGATGTGAAAACTGACGCAATGGGCGTCACCGTCAACGGCGCAAAAGTCACCACTGCCGATGTCAAAGCATCGAACGGCGTGATTCATGTGATCGACACCGTGGTGATTCCGAAGTAATTCTGCTACGCAATTCGGCTATTGCATAAGACTGCGCGAGTTCACTCGCGCAGCAAGCAGCGTCGCCTTCGGGCGGCGTTGTTTTTTGCGGAGGGCTTCGACCGCTGCATCGCGATTGTCGGCGGCGAATTTCAATTCCCATAGGCGGCGCAGCCGGGCGTAAACTGCGTTTGATAACAAATAGCGTTTGTCTACCGCCAACGACTGGCACGACCAAATCAAACATCGCCGCGCGGCAGATAAACGCTATTCGTCAAGCCGCATTGTTGGCGTCCTGCCGATAGTGACCGATTCTCAAAGGATTAAATATGCGCGACGCTAAACGGGCTTTGGTTATGTCGTTGCTATGCCTGACTTCGCTCTCGTACAGCACGAACGCCAATGCCCAGATAATTATTTCGAGCGAAATCAGACCGGGCGTGTACGGGCGAGTGGATATTGGCAATGCTCCGCCACCCCCGGTGGTTTATGTCAGACCGGTAACGGTGGTTCGTGCACCACCGGCTACTTCGCGTGCACCGTTGTATCTACACGTTCCGCCAGGTCACGCCAAAAACTGGGGCAAGCACTGCCGCAAATACAACGCCTGTAGCCAGCCCGTCTACTTCGTGATGTCCGACGAGTACAAGCCGAAAAAGGAAAAGAAGGCGAAGAAGGAGAAAAAAGAGAAGTGAATCGAATGTGGCCTTCGTTAGACCGCACAAGCCCGGCAAACCGTCTCGCTTGCAATGTGTCGCGCGGGTCTTGCTGGCTAACTCAAACGTTTAGCGTCACAGTCAACGACAGGGCGTATTCATGGCACACAAAATCAGCAATTACCGGGCGCTGCTGATCGCGGCGCTGACCGGTTTTATCGCGCACTTTGGGGCTACCGCGCACGCACATGCCCAACCGCAGACTGTTTCCATGCTCATCGTGCGGCATGCTGAAGCTGATGGATCGCAGCCGACGATTCCATTAAGTGCGGCGGGCCGTCAACGAGCGGATTTGCTTGCGCCAACATTGAACGGCGTGACTTTCACTCATCTCTTCGCGACCCATACGACCCGCGCGCGCCAGATGCTTGAAGCTATCGCCGCGAAGCGAGGCCTTCAGATCGTTCAGCTACCAGCGCCTGGCATAGTCCTTGATGGACAGCCCGTTACCGACCAAACCTCACGAAGATCTCCAATAGAACCTGTCGCCGCAGCCTTGCTGAAGCTTCCGCCCGGAAGTGTTGCCCTCGCAGCCCTGAACAGCGAGAACATCTATGCAATTCTCAATCGTCTCGGCGTGCCGATGGCGGAACCGGGTAAGCCATGTGTCACGGGACGCATGTGTGTGCCATGTCTCGACAACAAGTGCTTCCCTGCCGAGTACGACCGTCTATGGCATGTGGTTATTCAGGCTGGCCGCGCGACACCCCTTGCGTTCGTCGAGCTGCGCTACGGTGCAGGCTGGCGCCCTTCTGAGCGCTGAACGTAAAACTAACACTGGGGCCGAAGCAAAGCGTCGCTTAACATGGTGCTTAACACGGACACTTTGCGACATCCGGTCGCTGCGCGGCCTTCTTGCGCACATCGCCGGACAACTCTAGCTCAGAGCGCGAAGATGGCCGGAAAGGGGAACACGATGGCAAATATCCGGTGGCTGACCATTTTGATTTTCGCGATTGCCGGGCCGATCATTGCCGGTTGTGGCAGCGCGCCGACGGTGCCAAGCTCAGAACTGCGGCAAGTGTTGGCACCTACCGGAACACTTCGTGTCGGGCTTTCTCTTGGTACGGCAGGGCAGATGCTTCGGGACACTGCATCAGGTGAGACGAAAGGTGTGGGTTATGAAATGGGGAAAGAATTTGCCCGGCGGCTGGGGGTTCCGTTCGAGCCGGTCATACTGGCGGGAAACGCGCAAGTGCTTGAGGCATTGAAGTCGGGCCGAGTGGATGTTGCGTCCACCAACGCCACCCCCGCCCGCGCGAAGGATATGGATTTCACCCAATCCTATCTGGAGATCGAGGCCGGATTCCTTGTCCCGCCCGGCTCGTCGATATCGTCACTGGCTGACGCGGATCGCGTCGGGATTCGCATCGGCGTTACCAAGGGAAGCACCTCAGACGCCAGATTTTCGCAAGAGCTGAAGCATGCCACGCTGGTTCGCGCTGCGACGCTCGACAACGCCATCGAAATGCTGGCGTCGCGGCAGGTAGACGTGTTCGCAACGAACAAGACGATCCTGTTCGCGATGTCGGACAAGTTGCCGGGCTTCCGGGTTCTCGATGGCCGATATGCCGTCGAGCAAATTTCAATCGCGATCCCGAAGGGAAGAGACCCGGGATTGGCTTTTGCGCGGCGGTTCGTCGAAGAGGCGAAGGCCGAGGGGCTAGTGGAGTCGGCGGTGCAACGGGCCGGGCTTCGTGGCACCGTCAAAGAGTCGAAATGACGCGCTCAAACAACACGTTCGAGGGCGACGGGCCGTTGGCCCGCGCTTTAACTTGAACGCTAGCTGTCATAGGAGCCCGCCATGCCGCACTCGCCTCTGCAATACAGCCGCCGAACCGCCATCGCAGGCGCGGTGATGCTGCTTGTTTGCAGCACCCACTCAACAGCTCGAACGAAAGCCGGGACGGCACTGCCCGAGCAGCGTTGGTACGAAGCGGCGAACGACATGAAGCGCCTCGCACACCCAAGCGCCCCGCATGGATGAGTCGCAATTTCTGAGTGTCCTCAAGCCCTACTACGAGGCATTCGGTGAGCAGGAAGAAAGCAACCGGCTGCGACTGCTACGAGTCGCAATGACGCCCGGGGCGGAGATATGGGGCCCGAAACGGGTGTTCGCTGGCTATGAGCAAATTTCAGAGAAGATTGTCGGCTTCCACAGGAACTGGCCGGGATGTCGGCTGGTTCTCGATACCGGTTTGAACATCTTCCTCAATAGCGCGCGCATCGGTGGAGCGATCATGGGTTCGGATGAGGCTGTTCGTGCGCGAGGTGAGGCACTGGTCGAGTTGGCTCCGGACGGTCGCATTCAGCGCGTCATTCCGTTCTGGGAAGGGCTTCCGCCGCTACCGGCGTCCTGGCCTCGTGAGCTTGCGGGGCCCGCTCGTCAGGGCAATATTTCGGTCTGACCGCTCACTCAGGCGGGGCGCCAACAGCACGCCTGCATAGCGTGCACCCTCGTCCGCTCGTAACGGTTACCTAAAATCAACCACTATGAGCAAAATCCTCCTCTCCCTCCCCGTCGGCCAGAAGGTCGGCATCGCCTTTTCTGGTGGCCTTGACACCTCGGCCGCCCTCGCATGGATGCGTCACAAAGGCGCGATTCCGTATGCGTACACCGCGAACCTCGCGCAGCCCGACGAGACCGACTACGACGACATTCCCAAGAAGGCGACCGAGTACGGCGCGGAGGGCGCGCGGCTCATCGATTGCCGCGAAGCGCTGGTACACGAGGGACTCGTTGCCTTGCAATGCGGCGCGTTCCACATCACAACCGCAGGCCGCACGTACTTCAACAGCACGCCGCTCGGCCGTTGCGTCACTGGCACCGTGCTCGTGAAGGCGATGCAGGAAGACAACGTCAACATCTGGGGCGATGGCTCGACCTACAAAGGCAACGACATTGAGCGTTTTTATCGCTACGGTTTGATGGCCAATCCTGCGCTAAAGATTTACAAACCGTGGCTTGATCAGGCGTTTGTGTCGGAGCTCGGCGGGCGCAAAGAGATGAGCGAATGGCTCAACAACAACGGCTTCTCGTACAAGATGTCGACCGAAAAAGCGTACTCAACCGACTCGAACATTTGGGGCGCAACGCACGAGGCGAAAGACCTTGAATTCCTGAGCAAAGGCCTGCGTATCGTCAACCCGATCATGTCGGTGAAACACTGGGATCAATCCATTGCGATTGCGCCGGAAGAAGTGACGATTCGCTTTGAAGAAGGCTTCCCAGTTGCGCTGAATGGCAAAGAGTTTGCGAGCCCGGTTGATCTGGTGATGGAGGCCAACAAAATCGGTGGTCGCCACGGCCTCGGCATCTCGGACCAGATCGAAAACCGCATCATCGAAGCCAAGAGCCGTGGTGTGTACGAAGGCCCCGGCATGGCGCTGCTGTTCATCGCGTATGAGCGTTTGATCTCGGCGATTCACAACGAAGGCACGATAGAAAATTACCGCACCATGGGCCGTCGCCTCGGACGCTTGCTGTACGAAGGCCGCTGGTTCGACCCGCAAAGCTTGATGCTGCGCGACACGTTGCAGAAATGGGTGGGCCGCGCGGTGACGGGTGAAGTGACGGTTGAGTTGCGTCGTGGTGATGATTACTCACTGCTCGACACGAAGAGTCCGAATGCCACCTATCACCCGGAGCGCTTATCGATGGAGCGCGTGGAAGATGAAGCTTTCTCGCCGCTCGATCGCATTGGGCAGTTGCACATGCGCAATCTTGATATCTCGGATTCGCGAGATAAGTTGGGCGTTTATGCGAAGGCGGGGATGTTGGCGGCGGGGTCGGGCGAGGCGAAGTTGCTGGAAAACGGGCGCGAACGTGACGCCAGCTAACGCCAAAAACGGGGACGTTCAAATCTCTCTCTCCGACTGCATTGAAACCGGTGAAGTTATAGAGCTGTATCGTGCCAACGGTTGGTCGTCTGCCGACAAGCCCGTTCAACTATTAGCGGCACTTCGAAACTCTAGCGCCTTGGTCACAGCGCGCATTTCGGGTGCGCTAGTAGGCGTAGGGAACGCCATTTCCGACGGTCATCTCGTCGCGTATTTTCCACACATGTTGGTGCTTCCATCTCATCACGGTCGGGGCGTCGGAAAGATGATGATGAAAGCGCTTCTCGAAAAGTATCACGGCTTGCATCAGCTCATGTTGACCGCCGATGGCGAGGCAGTGAGTTTTTACGAATCAATGGGTTTTTCGCGTGCCGGAAAAACAGTGCCAATGTGGATTTATGCCGGATCGGAGCACTAGGCTTGGGGCGAACCCATTGCAATACTCAGTCCGTAGGCTGGGTCTAGACCCAGCACTCCGAACTCCACCAAGCGCGCTGGGTTTTCAACCCAGCCTACAAGCTAAGCGGACACGGGCTTGCAGTTGCACATTCCGTAAAAAAATGCTGTAATACCAACTTGTATTACACCTCGGAGGCGCTATGACATTAACCGTTCGCACCGACCATCGCGTTTCTGAGGCGTTGGCGCAATATTGCGTGCAGACGAGGCAGACCAAGAGCGATGTGGTGAAACTTGCGCTTGCGGAATACTTGGCTAAGCAGGCGCTGCCTCGGCCAACCGTCTGGGACAGCGTCAAAGACTTGGTGTTGGCACTGGAGGCCGAGAGCGCTCGCGCCGACCAAAATGTGCCAGTGTTACAGGCGCGTTATCGTAAAAAACATTTGAGCGACTACTATGCCGAACGCCACGCTAATCGACGCCGGCCCGCTAATCGCGCTGTTTAGTCCGCGCGACGCCGACCACGCGTTGTGTCGGCAGTTTTTCGAAGGATTTCGTGGCTATTTGGTGACGACATGGCCGGTGCTCACCGAGAGCGCTTACATGCTTTCAAATACGGCGAACGCGCAGCGCTCGCTGTTGCGGTGGGTTGAAAACGGCGGACTGGATGTCCGGCATTTGAACGTTGACCACGTGCGCAGCATGCTCAGCTACACGCAGAAATATC
>JAYVPF010000123.1:0-25594 GCA_043757535.1 Burkholderiales bacterium | reverse complement strand
GCGGCGGCCGAAGTGACCGACGCGCAAGCGATTCATCCCGGCTACGGCTTCCTGTCAGAAAACGCTGATTTCGCGGATAAAGTCGAAAAATCCGGCTTTGTTTTCATCGGCCCGCGCGCCGAAACGATTCGCCTGATGGGCGACAAAGTGTCGGCCAAACTCACTATGAAAAAGGCCGGTGTGCCCGTGGTGCCGGGGATGGACGGCGCGCTGCCCGACGATCCGCGCGAAATCATCAAAATCGCCCGCACGATTGGCTACCCGGTCATCATCAAGGCGTCGGGTGGCGGCGGCGGACGTGGCATGCGCGTGGTGCAAACCGAAGCGGCACTGGTCAATGCGGTCACACTGACCAAAGGCGAAGCGCTTGCGGCGTTCGGCAATGGCACGGTCTACATCGAGAAATTTCTGGAGAACCCGCGCCATATCGAGATTCAAATCCTCGCCGATCAGCACAAAAACGCGGTCTATCTTTTCGAGCGCGACTGCTCCATGCAGCGTCGCCATCAAAAAATTATCGAAGAAGGTCCCGCGCCCGGAATCCCGGAAAAACTGATCGCCAAAATCGGTGAGCGCTGTGCCGAAGCGTGTCGAAAAATCAATTATCGCGGCGCGGGTACGTTTGAGTTTTTGTACGAAAACGGCGAGTTCTTCTTCATCGAAATGAACACCCGTGTTCAGGTCGAGCACCCGGTGACCGAATTGATTACTGGCATCGACATCGTGCAGGAACAGATCAAGATCGCGGCGAACCAAAAAATGACGTTTCGGCAAAAGGACGTCATCCGGCGCGGCCACGCGATTGAATGCCGCATCAACGCGGAAGACCCGAATTCGTTCGTGCCATCGCCCGGCCGCATCACCAGTTGGCACGCGCCCGGCGGCCCTGGTATTCGCGTTGATTCGCATGCGTACAACGGCTATTTCGTGCCACCGAATTACGATTCGATGGTGGGCAAATTGCTCGCCTACGGCGCAACCCGTGAGCAGGCGATTGCGCGTATGCGCATCGCCCTTTCCGAGATGATTGTGGAGGGTATCAAGACCAACATTCCGCTGCACCGTGAACTGATGGATGATTCTCAATTCATCAAGGGTGGTTTCTCGATTCACTACCTTGAGCAGCGTATGGCGAAGCTTGCGGAACGGCGAAAGTGATGCCACGCTTATGCACCATCAGTCCCGCGAAGGCAGGAATCCAGACGGTCACGTGAGCGCAACGACGTGGATCGAAATCTCCGGTTCGGTTAAGGGCGAGGCTGCGGATGCCATTGCCGATGCGCTCCTTGAAGCAGGTGCGCTCGCAGTTGACGTTGCCGACTTAAACGCCGAGAGCGACTCCGAACAACCGATATTTGGCGAACCCGGCATGGCGCTCAGCCAGCGTTGGGCTGACAGCCGAATTGCAGCCTTGTTCGAATCTAGTGTCACGACGGATGAGCTTGTTGCGGTTTGGAAAACGCTCCGCAGTGAAGCAGGTGATTCGCTCGGCCCGCATGAATTTCGCGTCGTTCCCGAAACCGATTGGGTTCGTGCCACGCAAGCGCAATTCGAGCCCATAGAAATTACATCCAAACTCTGGATCGTGCCAACGTGGTGCGAGCCACCGAACCCGGCTGCGATCAATCTGCGCGTCGATCCGGGTCTCGCGTTCGGCACCGGCACGCACCCGACGACGCGCTTGTGTTTGCAATGGTTGAGTGACTTGAGTCTCAAGGACAAGACTGTGCTCGACTACGGTTGTGGCTCAGGCATTCTTGCGATGGCCGCGTCCGCTCTGGGTGCATCAGAAGTATTCGGCGTTGACATCGATCCGCAAGCCGTTGAAACCGCGCGACTGAACACGGAAGCGAATAATTTAAAGGTCGCTTACGCAACCTCCGGCGACGAACTACACGCACAGTACGACGTGGTCGTCGCAAACATCCTCGCAGGCCCACTCACGGTGTTAGCGCCCGCCATTTGCAACCACGTCAAATCAGGCGGATCGCTTGCGCTAGCAGGCATTCTGACGCCACAAATTGAGCGAATTCAGACCGCCTACGCGCCGTGGATCAAACTGGCTGTGAGCGCCGAGCGCGACGGCTGGGTGCGGATGAGCGGAACGCGCGACTGACGCCGCGTCTGCCGCAATTGTTGCTTATGCATGGCGGTTTATTTCGATACAGCTTTTTGGTGAAACAACAGTTTTACCGGGGATAGAGGCGGAAAAGTGCTAATCTTGATAATTAAACTTTTATAGCCATAGCCCCTATAAAATGGGGTTTTCAGCCAAAAGCTGATGGCCTGAAAACTTGCGTGGCGCATCGAGCCAGCAACTGTTCTTTGAACCTGAAATATCGCGCAGCATCGGCAACAGGTCTGCGTCAACTCATGACGCCACAGCAACATCGGTGCAAAACGCCACACCCTCAGAGATTGCTGCTGATGAGGGTCGATAACTTGATACTCCAGTCTGAGGGTCAATCACCAGATACAAGTGATGCGGCGATGGCGCGGGCTCGAAAAAACGCGCAACTTTGATTGGAAAAGCAGACGGACAGCGCTGCTGCGCGTCGGGTGATACAGCGTAGAACGCGATGCCCTCGTATTTAAGTCCTGACCCTGACGAGCCTGCATCTCCCCACAGCGCACGCAGCGATGCGCACTCTTGCGGGTTCCCGGTAAAGAAGTGCGTCACGGTCGCGGCACTCGTCAGCCGACCGAAAAACTGACAAACTGGAGACAGGCCCAGCGCAGCGTCAGCGGAAGTAAACGCCCGCCACACTTGGCCTGTTCTCTGAAAACGGTTTGCATCGTCTCGCGAATCTAGCTGGCGCGTAACAGCGGCTGTGCCAGTCAAAAAGCGCGACTTCGCACCCGAGCCTCCGTCGTAGGCGTACTCGACAATTGGCACGCTGTTGACGACGGGTGCCCCTGCAGGGGCATGCGCAAGCGTCACCATCGCGCTGACTGGATTCAACGAGGCTGAGTTTCTTGCTTTCACGACGAATCGTTTGATGCCCGGACGCAAGCCCGGCGTCACAGCAAATGTCGACACGCCTGATTGATCCGCCAACACGGCTGTTTTCGGGCCATCAATTCCGGTATCGCTAGATTCATCCACGATAACTTCAGACGCCAACGCCACACTTGCGCCAACGGACGCCCGGTCTGGGAACTCACTGGCTCGGACGCGGATGTTTGGTATCAGAAAAGGCATCCCTACGGTGCTGACCTGCAAGTCGCCTTCCAGCACATCAATCGCGCGAATGCCGTTACAACGGCCGGGCTCTTGTGCAGTCGTCCAGCGGATCGCATCGGACAAACGCTCGCCGTTTGAAAGTTTTTGGACGGAAATGAAATCCCAAGTGCCAGAAGCGATGTTGGGATATGTCCGCCACGCTTCCAACGACAAAGGTCGTAGGGCGGGTCGGGTCGCAAAATTGGTGCCGTCCAGCGCGGTGACGGCAAACGCAAAGCGAAGTGAATTCGTCGCTTCGGTGATCGCCAGGTTGTTCGGAGCATAGTCGTAGCTGTCGGGTATCGCTAGGCGAATACTCGCCATTCGCCCCGGTTCCAAGCAGGGCGAGACGAATTGGCTTTGTCCTAAGAACGATAGCGCGCCGTAGGTGGCGTATTTGTCGGCACCGTACGCGAGGGAAAGCAAGCTGGTGCCGAGCAATAGGGCGACAAGCAATCGACTTGACGCATGGAAATGACTCATGATGTTCTCCTCAATGGCCTCAATGCAACTATGTGACAGAGAACGATTCTTGCAGCAATAATTGTGGTCATATTTTTGTTGGGCGAATGCGGGTCGGTGCGCTAACAGCTTTTAGATGAAACGACGTTGTTACTGGGGCTATATGAGTAAACGCGACAATCTTGACAATTGCACTTTTAAGCCGCTAGCCCCGATAAAGCGGCGATTTTTACAGAAAGCTGATAGGTACTAAAAATCACTCCGGCACGCACATCACCGCGCCTTCATCCACCCAACCCAGCGGCTTAAGCTTGGTTAACAAATCCCGGTTGGTGACGTAGCGGTGATTCGGGTCGTAGCCTTTGCCCGAAGGGTTGTTAAACCCGCGATAGAGCGCAATCGTCGCGATTGGGCAAGCCCCCGTCGCAGCGATCAATCGACTGGCACGAAACGGTTGTCCCTCGTAGTGCAGCGCGCTGTTCGAGCGCAAACTTTTGCATTCGGCATCGTCAGCGCTGTAAAAATGCGTGTTGGGGCCGGGGACAGCGCTGCCGTATAGACGACACACTGGCACATACCCACCGCTCTTGAAACTCTGACTGGTTCGCCACCAATTCGGTACAGCATCGAGTGCAGCCTGGTCTGCCTGACTTGTGGCGTAGAAGTATTGACCCCCCGGCGAATTCGGGAAGTCCTTTTCGTTGACATATTCAACGACCTCGCCCTCGACGAAGGGGCGCAGCAGTTTTACTAACTCAAAGTTGTCGCGCGAATTGGGCAATGTCGGCCACGTCGCCAGCGCAGGCGTTTTGCTGAGATTACCGTTGTTCCAGTTGCTCTCGCCTGCGACGAACCCGAAGCGATATCCAGCGTAGTAGGTCATCCAGGGTACACCTTCGATCGCAACGACCATTGGGGAGGCTTCGTATTCCGAGCCGTCAAACGCTTTTCGGCGCACGGGGGCTTGTAGTGTGACTTGCTCAGTGAGTTGCCAGCCCGGAGGTTCGCCGCCAAATTGATCTTGGAGGCAATCGTCGGCGGGTGACCGACGGTAATATGTTTTCACCGTGCTCAGGTGTAACCCGACGGTGAACGACTGGGGCAACCGGGTGCCGTTAAAGTCGCAGGGACCTGCCGCTGCGCCGTAAATTATCAGCGTGACATCCCGCCTGCGAAAAGACGACTCAAACTCTGCGGAAACAATGAGCATTCTCCGGTCGACGGAGAAAAACGTGCCGAAGCTATTGGTGACGGGTGGCGGGTCGATACCCCCTCCGATGACGCGCACGTCGGGAGGGAAACCAGCCACCAGAAAGTCTCGATCTGACGACGTGCCGGGCACTTGGTAGTACCGATAGAACGGTCGCAACGACGTAACATCGGCAGCGTTGACCGATGGCGACGCAGCTGACACAATCAACGAACCGAGAACTGCCAACGCGTTATTGACGATATTTTTCATGAATAAGCTCCAAACACCTAACGATCCGCAACACGATCTGCCAACGACTGTTTGAACGTTGGCCTACTACGGTCCAAGGTGCACCACGTAAATAGGCAGCGCCAACGCGTCGGATGTGCCGTAGTACTGCCACAGCCCCCGCAATTTTGCTTCGACTGCGCCGGGCGTCTCAAGCCCATACTTTCTTATCACGTACGCCGCCGCTGCAGCCACATGCGGCGCTGCCATCGAAGTGCCTGACAGCCACATCCATCCAGGATTGGCTGCCCAATCCGGAACGGGCGGATCCATCGGTGCATAGGTGCTGGGTTGTCCCCCCGAGTACGAGACAGTTGCTAGCGTCGAATTAGTGGCGGTAATTAAATTCGGGCTGTTATTGGACGGACCGTTCCCCCACGTGGAATAAATCATATTCCCTGGCGCCCAGATGTCGATGCAACCCCCGTAGTTGGATCCGGCTTCACCAGGAAAGCCAAGATACGGTTGCGAAGCTGAAAAGGGTGTCGCCGCAGTTCCATCGTCCTTAATGGCACCCACAACCACAATGCCATCGCTTGCGTTGGTGGTGGTTGCACCATTTGCGATCTTGAAGGCCGCAGAGGCAACCCCACCACGCAGAGTTTGCGAGCAAGAGTCCCCATTATTATTGCCTGCCGATTGAGCAAAGAACACGCCGGGATAGAAGGCGTCGCCGCTACTGCCACCTTCTGGCGCCGCCACGGCGACAACTGCCGGAGTGACCAGCGCCAACAGCTTATTGTGATTGGTGAGTGGCGCCCCGTTCGCCGCGAAACCGGTCTGTCCCGAGTTGATCGACATGGTCACCACGGCGGGCAAACGACCGTAATACACCCCTACCGGGGGTAACAGTTCTCGATAGATATATTCAAAGGCGGCCCCCACACCCGATATGGCTACAAGGGCTGCGCATGGGAACCAGTGATTGGCGTTGTCCACGTAAGGCGAGGAGCCCACTGCAATCGACACCATGGGAACGCCCGCCAAAACGCCCGCTCAGTTCTTTCCATTGTTACTGGTGGCTCCAACAATTCCGGCAACGTGGGTGGCGTGGCTGTAGCAACCGACGCGAGAATAGGGACCGGGTGAACCGTACGCATCTGTCTGGTCTGCACAATCATACGCGTACGTAGGTGTGCTGCATGCAACATTGACTCGCCTTGTAACGCTTCCCAAATCATCGTGATAGGCAACGCCGGAGTCGATGATATAAACCGTTGGGGCACCGTAGAGCAGACTTGAAGCATCCTTACCGCTAACCGCAACACGGCCCCAATCGTTGAGTTCACCCCACGCATCGCCATTCCAGGCAGGATACCAAAGCGGCGAACTGTATTGCATGTAAGCGTCTTCGGTGAGCAGTTTCACCATGGGATCGCGTTTGAGCCGTTCGATTTGCGCTGTGTCTAGAAACGCAGTAGCGCTGCTACCTACCCAAGAGGTCATCAGCAGGCGTTTGAAGCCCACAAGCCGTTCGTACTGCTCAACTAGCGCTAGGACCTGTGGCTGATGCTTGTCTTTCGTCGGATCGAATTGTGCGAGCAACCCGCGCGGAAACGCCTGATGCGCGTCGTCGACAAAGTCGATGATGATGCGGGTTCTGCCCTGCGCATCAATGATAGGTTGGTCTGCTCTGTGATACTCGGGCGCTGCAAGCAAAGGTGCGCTAACGCAAAGCGCAGCGAGGGACGCAACGAACCGGATAGCTAGCACCGGAAGCGTTACGGGGGCGGGGGGGGATTGAATAGTTGACATGAGGACTTGTCCTTAAAACGATTAGCAAATGCCGTGCAGGGCATCAGTGAATGACCCTGTCAGCGCTCCATCGGTAGTCGTTTCCGGCTACTCATTTTCGGTTTGAGCGTGTCTGTGAATGAACCCACAAAATGCTTGGGGCATGACGATCATCGTGCGCGCGCTGCTGCCATCGGTCTGTAGGAGAAGCGGCCAAATGGACGTCAGTAGATTGGCAGCATTCAAGGGCCGTTCAGATGTGAATTTGCGATGGCGTTGATGGCGTGGTCGCTTCAGCGTTGAAGGTTCGTACGCTACGATTGCAGCATGACGGTTCCAACTCAAGCTCCTGCGGTGACGCAATGCCCCCATTGCAGCGCCAAATTTCGCGTGCGCCCGGAGCAGGTCAAGCTGCACGCGGGCCTGGTGCGCTGTGGCGCTTGTCGCGGAATTTTTGATGCGGTTGAGCACCTGATCGAAGGCACTTTGCCGCCGATGCCGCCGATGCATGAAGCGGCCGAAGGCGCGTCGCCGCAAACCATCATTCAGGGCATGCCGGCGATGACAGCGGAGCGCGATGACGCAGTTTCGGTGAATGACGCGAGTGCAAACAAAGTCGAAGTCACCCACGACGTAGGGCAAGGTGCGGTGTCGGTGAACGGTAAATCGTCCGCCAATGCCGATCCCCTCGTGCGCAATCTCGATGCTGATACACAAAGCGCGCCTGCTGAAAAGGCGATGCACGACCTCAACGATTATCGTTGGCGCGCGCCGACTCAAGCCGAATCGCGAGGCGCACGCTGGGGCTATGCTGCGGCATCGCTGGTCGCCGCTTTGCTACTGGTCGGGCAGGGGGCCTATTTTTTCCGCGATGAGTTGGTCAGTCGCGTGCCGCAAGCGGCACCTTTCGTTGCGATGGCGTGCGAGCAAATCGGCTGTCGCGTCGAACCGCCGAAGCGTGCCGAATCTCTGGGCTTCGTCGGCGCTGATCTTGCGGCAGACCCGGCGCACAAGGGCCTGCTGATCTTCACGACGACATTGCGCAATACCGGCTCGCGTACCGTCGCGTTTCCGCATCTCGTGTTGTCGCTCGACGGACTCGGCGGCGAGTTAGTCGTGCGCCGTGTTTTCTCGCCGAGCGAATTCGCGCCCGCCACGGCCAATCTCGCGCATGGATTTGATGGTGGCGCAGAATTCGAAATCAAGCTCTATCTCGACGCCAGTCAGGTAAACGTCGTGGGCTTTAAGGTTGATCACGCCTATCTTTAGGCGCAACAGCTATGTCTGATCGCCACCAAAATGGGCATTCCGGGCTCCCGCTATGGGTGACAGGTGTCTGCGTTGCCGTGATCGTTTACGCCAGTTTGCAGCCATTCACAGGCTGGACCGAGCCCACACCCGGTGGTCGCTTTTTCCTCTTTCAGTGGGGGCAGCGCTGGACTGTAGGCGACGCCACTTTCAACGTGCTAGCCTACATTCCGTTGGGCTTCGCACTGGTCATGGTGTGGCCACTTCGCTGGTCCGGACTGCGCTCTATCACGACGACGCTCGGATTTGCGCTGGTGCTTTCGCTTGCGATGGAGACCACGCAAATCTGGTTGCCGACGCGCTACGCGAGCGTGCTCGACACCGTTGCCAATCTTGTCGGTACGCTCGTTGGTGCCGTTTTTGGCGCACTTACCATCTCCTCGCGACCGCTGCTGAATGCGGCCCGCTCGTTACGTGAAAAACTGGTGGTGCCCGGTGAGTCAGGCGACCTGAAACTGGTGTTGTTGCTGGTCTGGCTGCTCGCGCAGACGAACCCCGCGATCCCGCTGTTTGGCGCGACCTTTCACCCCGGACAGAAGGCAGCGTTCGAGCCAGTCGTGTTGGTCGTCGAGCTCGTGCAAACAACGTCCGCGCTGATCGGGATTGGCCTGTTTACCGATCTCATCATGCGTAAGCGCTGGATGGGCGGCATTGCGCTAGTCTCAGTGATCACGCTGGCAATCGTGATGAAAACTGCCGCAGCACAGGCCGTACTTACGCCCGTTGCGTGGGACGAATGGTTGCGTCCCGGTCACACGTTAGGTCTCGCGGTTGGCGCGTTTGCCTTGATGGTGTTGTTCTGGTTGCCACGCGCTGCGAAGTCGGTCATCGCGGGTATCGCACTGATTTCAAGTGTGATGGTGACGCTACTGCTACCTGATTTTGTGGCAGCGAAAGCCCCGCTATCGATCTTCACCTGGAGTTACGGGCATTTGCTGCATTTGAACGGCTTGACGCACACGATTGTGATTTTGTGGCCGTTTATGGCGACAGCTGTGTTGTTGTGGCGCTTTGCGCTGCGTCCGACGCACAAAGGTATGGACGTGGAGACAGAAGTCCGCAACGCCTAAAATTGGGTGATGACATCCGAACTTATTCCCGGCCCCGCAGGAGCGCTTGAGGTGGCGTTTCAGCGCCCTACCGACTCGCCAGCCATTGCACTCGCGCTCATTTGTCATCCGCATCCGCAATTTGGCGGAACGATGGACAACAAGGTTGTGCAAACGCTCGCCAAGTCGTTTGTCGAATTGGGCTTCGCCACGATGCGTTTTAATTTTCGCGGCGTCGGCAAGAGCGAGGGCAGCTTCGACGATGGTATTGGCGAGACTGAAGACGCCGCTGCAGCACTTGCTTGGGCACAGACTCATTTAGGTACGTCAGTGCCCTTGGTTGCGGCCGGCTTTTCATTTGGCTGCTTCGTACAAACCCGTCTGTTGTCACGCTCACAACCTGATCAACTGGTGTTGGTTGGGCCTGCCGTCAATCGATTTGAGATTCCCAAAGTGCCGAAAGACACGGTGGTGATTCACGGCGAGGAGGACGATGTGGTGCCACTTTCCGAAGTGATGAATTGGGCGCGACCACAAGGCTTGCCGGTGACCGTGTTTCCCGGCGCGGGGCATTTTTTCCACGGACGATTGACGGAATTGAAAACAGTGGTCAAGCGGTTTTGCCGTCGCTGAAAGATCTCGCAAATGCTCTGGATTAAATCGCTTCACATCATCGCTGTCATCACCTGGATGGCGGGGATTTTTTATCTGCCGCGCTTGTTTGTTTATCACGTACAGGCGAATGCCGAGGGTGACGCGCGCGGAGATGCGCGCTTCAAAATCATGGAGCGCAAATTGTTCTGGGGGATCATGACGCCGAGTGCGGTGCTGACGATTGTGTTCGGCGCGTGGCTTTGGTTGGGCTACGGGATCACCGGAAAATGGATGATGTGGAAACTGTTGATTGTGCTTATGCTCATCGCCTTTCATGCGCTGTGCTGGCGGCACATGATGGCGCTTCGCACAGGCGGCAATAGGCAGACTGAGCGCTACTTCCGGGTGATGAATGAGTTGCCGGTGTTCGCGTTGTTTGCCATCGTTTTCCTCGTTGTAGTGAAGCCGTTTTGATCCAGGCGTCAAAACAGAGCCGCGCACTCGTACTGTTTTCGGGCGGACAGGATTCAACGACCTGTCTCGCGTGGGCACTGGAGCGCTTTGCGCACGTTGAAACTGTTGGTTTTGCCTACGGACAACGGCACAGTATTGAGATGACCGTGCGGCTTGAGACTTTGCGCGAGCTGCGCGCTCAGTTTCCGCAATGGCGCGAGCGGCTCGGTGAAGATCATGTGATTGACCTCGCCGTGCTGGGACAAATCAGCGACACCGCGCTCACGCGAGATGTGGGTATCGCCTACGAAAAAAACGGTTTGCCGAATACATTTGTGCCAGGCCGCAATCTGCTTTTTTTGACGTTTGCGGCGACGATTGCGTATCGTCGCGGGCTTAATGTACTCGTCGGCGGGATGTGTGAAACTGATTTTTCTGGTTATCCGGACTGTCGTGACAACACGATGAAAGCGATGCAGATTGCTTTGTCACTTGGGCTTGATCAACGGATGCGCGTCGAGACGCCGTTGATGTGGATTGATAAGGCCGACACCTGGGCTTTGGCGCATTCGCTCGGTGGCGACGGATTGACGCAATTGATTATCGAACACACTCACACCTGCTACAACGGGGTTCGCGATACGACGCATGCTTGGGGCTACGGCTGCGGCGCGTGCCCTGCTTGTTCATTGCGCAAAGCTGGGTTTGAGAAATGGGCGACACGATGATCGCGAATCACTTTTCTCGATGACCTATTCGGTCAAAGAAATTTTCTACACCTTGCAAGGCGAAGGCGCGAACGCGGGTCGTCTAGCGGTGTTTTGCCGCTTCGCCGGATGTAATTTGTGGAGCGGGTTAGAGCGTGATCGCGACACCGCAATTTGTAAATTTTGCGACACCGATTTTGTCGGTATCGACGGAACGCGCGGCGGCAGATATCCTGATGCGATCAAACTCGCTGCGACGATCGCAAGTGAATGGACAGCGACGAGCAAAGACAGGCGCTTAGTTGTTTGCACAGGCGGTGAACCGCTGCTACAACTGGACGCCGCATTGATTGACGCGTTGCATGCTGAAGGCTTTGAGATCGCGGTTGAAACGAACGGCACGATCACCGCGCCATCGGGCATCGACTGGATCTGCGTGAGTCCGAAAGCGGGCGCTCCGTTGTTGCAATTGAGCGGGCAAGAACTGAAGGTCGTCGTACCGCAGCCGTTTGATTTTGAGCACCTCGCAGCGCTCGACTTTGAGCATCGTTTCGTTCAACCGATGGACGGCCCGTCGCGCGCAGAAAACACGAAGTTCGCGATTGACTGGTGCATGCGGCATCCGGAATGGCGGCTCTCAGTGCAAACTCACAAGATGGTCGGCATCCGATAATCGCACCATGAACTACGAAATCACGCAGCGATTCTTCTTCGATGCCGCTCACACCTTAAAGCGCATGATGGAAACCGAAGGCTCGCGCCGAATTCACGGGCACACCTATCACTGCGAGGTTTCGCTTGTAGGGACACCTCACGAGAAAAGCGGCATGGTAAGTGACTTGGGCCTCTTGCGTGCGCATCTCGACGGGGTACGCGATCAGCTAGATCATCACTATCTCGATGAAATCACGGGACTGGGTGTTCCGACGCTGGAAAATCTCTGCGCCTTTGTCTGGCGCGCCGTTGAACCAAATTTCCCCAATATCGCCAACGTGCATGTCTGGCGTGAAGGTATGGGCGACGGTTGTCGCCTACGAAAATAACTATGGCTACTAACCAACCCCGCGCTACCTTGGCTGTCAAAACGTCGCCGGTGCAGCAGAAAATAGAGCGTTTTTTCGCGCCCTGCCCACGCGGTCTCGAAGGCGTGCTGTTCGATGAACTGACTGAACTCGGTGCGATCCACGTCGGGTCGACCGATGGTGGCGTCGCCTTTCAGGGGCCGTTCACGCTGGGTTATCGTGTTTGTTTGTGGAGCCGAATCGCCAGTCGGGTGCTGTGGCAATTGGCGGAAGACGAATATCATAACGAAGAAGATATTTACGAGATCGCGCGCAGCATCGGCTGGCCGAATTTGTTCACGGCGCAAGAGTTGATTCGCGTGCAGGTGGACGCGATTCGCTCGCCGGTCACGAGCCTTGAGTTCGTTACCTTACGCGTGAAAGACGCCATCGTCGACAGCTTCCGCGCGGTGCAGGACGAGCGCCCGTCGGTTGACACAGCAATGCCCGATATGCGCATTCACGTCTTCTTGACCGCGTACACTTCGACGGTTTATCTCGATCTCGCGGGCGAGGCGCTGTTCAAGCGCGGTTATCGTCGCGAGGGCCTGCAAGCACCGCTGCGTGAGAATCTTGCGGCGGGGATGCTCGCACTCAAAGGCTGGCGCGGTCAGATGCCGCTGTTCGACCCGATGTGCGGCAGCGGAACGATTTTGACCGAAGCCGCGATGATCGCGATGAATCTCGCACCTGGGGGGCAGCGGCCTTTTGCTTTCGAGAAAATTCGCAATTTTGAGCCGAGCGCTTTTGATGCGATGCGCGCCGAAGCGGCAGCCTCAGCGAAACCGCTGCCACCCAATCTGCTGTTCGGCAATGATCGGGATATTGACGCGGTCGAAGTTACGCGACGGCATTTACAGAACATTGGCGGCGAAGCGACGGCCTCGGCGGTGACGATCACGAATGTCCCGATGGAAACGCTCGCCGCGCCCGCTCCAACGGGCTTATTACTGACTAATCCGCCGTACGGAGAGCGCCTGAACGAGTTGGCTGACCTCAAAGCCTGGTATCCGGCAGTCGGCACCTGGCTCAAGAAAACAATGGCGGGCTGGAAGGCTTGCTTCATCACGGCCGACCGTGCGATGCCGAGTGGCATTGGCTTCAAGCCGTCGAAGAAAACGCCGTTGTTCAATGGCGCGCTCGATTGCCGGTTGTTCGAATTTGAGCTGTACGCCGGAAGCCGCCGTGAGCCAGCCAAAGACAAAACCGCCTAAAATGTAGGCTAATTCAAGAGTTATTGGCAGCAGACCATGTACGAATCCGACTTCACCCAATTCATTCGCGACCTTAAGGCGGCGCGTCCGCATCTTGAAGAAGATCAGCGCAAGGGGCGGGCCATTTGGTGGGACAAGACGCCGCTGAATGTTACGGAAAAGGCCGAGCAAGACGAGGCGCGCGTGCCACAGCAGCCGTATCCCTACGCGACGAAATAGTTACCTATCACGGCATACGATCAGCGATCTCACCGCCCCGATGATCGCTCGCGCGTGACTCCGTCGCCAGCAACACGAACGCTGCGAGGTGCAACAACAATCCGCAGCCGAAAAACACGTTACGCGCGAACAAAAAATTGGCGATTGGCTCTCCGTCAGCGCGACCGTAGCCCAGCGTTTGTAACAAACCAATAAACGCGAACGTCGCGCCGGGCAGCAGCAAAACGGGCCACACCAACTGCGCTGATTGCGAAAGTTTTTCCGAGTACGCGGTCGCTACCATCATGAGCCCCGCAGGGATCGCAGCGAGCATGACCCAACGCTCATTACTGATCGCCAGAATGATGGCGGTAGCCAGCCAAAGCGCAAGGGCGGAAAGAAAGACGGAGCGCAATTTTGTGGGGTTCACAGCAATCCTTCAATACGCATTATTTACGATGATACGCTGCTGCCTATGAACAAGTTTTGCGAAGTATCCACGGTCGAAACCGCAGTAGAAACGGATCGCCGTTTCGGCGGAGTCGCACGGCTGTACGGCATGGAGGGCTTCGCGCGCATTCGCGCGGCCCATGCGGTGATCGTGGGTATCGGTGGTGTGGGTTCGTGGGCTGCGGAAGCACTTGCGCGTTCCGGAGTGCGCCGCATCACGTTGATTGACCTTGACGTCGTCGCCGAGTCAAACCTGAACCGGCAATCTCACGCCACGATAGCCAATCTCGGACGCAACAAAGTGGACGCCATGCGCGACCGCATCGTGAGTTTCGCACCGGATTGCATCGTGACCTGCGTCGACGATTTTGTCGATTCGCACAACGTTGCGACGATGTTGCCGACGGACGCGACCTTCGTCGTCGACGCGATTGACAAGGTCTATGCCAAAGCCGCTTTGATCGCACATTGCGTGAAGATCGGTCTGGCCGTTTTTGTCTGTGGCGGCGTTGGCGGCAAGACCGACGCGACGAAACTATGCGTGTCCGATTTGGCGACTACCGAGCATGATGCCCTGCTTGCCAAGCTCCGATTGATGCTGCGCCGCCAATACGGATTTCCGCGTGCGGGGCGTAAATTCAAAGTGCCCGTTGTATACAGCAAAGAGCGGCAAGCGGGCAGCGCTGAGGATGCTGGAGCGGGCCTTGCCTGCGCAGGCTACGGCTCGGCGATGCATATGACGGCAGGTTTGGGGATGCTGGTTGCAGGGTGCGCGCTGCAATTGATTTCAGTGGGTACTGCCGATCGGCCAGCTACCGCCTAAGCCCTGCCAGCGCGACGCGCGCCTTCGCCTTCCAAAAATCCCACGGACGATCCACGACGGTTTCGTTAATCGTCATCGAGCCTTTGGCTTCACCGGGCGTCAGGTAATTCACCGCGCTAGCACCGTCGCCCAAGCCCGCCATTTGCGCGAGGCGCATGGCTTCGGTTTGCAGCTTGGCGTTCATCTCGGCCCAGATCGAGCGCGCGACTGCGAGCTTGATGGAGTCGGCAACGGTAACGGAGCCGTGGCCACGCATGAGCGCGAAATCGTGCTTGCCAAGGGACTCTGCCAGCGCCACGCCGAGCTTCGCATTTTTGACCAGCATTTCGTTGTCGTCGCCTGCGGTGTCGCGAATTTCGAATACGGGCGTGGAGAAACCCAGGAAGCCGCTCATGTGACACACGGGTCGCAGCGTGGCGCGGGTGACACTGAACGGAATGATGGCGGGCGAATGGCTGTGCACGATGGCCATCACATCGGGACGCGATTTGTAGATTTCGCTATGGATGAATCGTTCGATGTAGGAGCGGCGTCCGGCAACGTCCTGAACATTGCCGTCGTAGTCGATCTCGACGATGTCGTCCGCCGTAACCGTTGCAGGCGCAACGCCGCATGCGAGCAAAAATCGGTCGTCGCGGATGTCGTGGCGAACGCTGACGTGACCAAATCCATCGACCACGCCCTCGACGTACAGGATGTGATTGGCGCAGACGAGGTCATCAATCAGCGCGGAAGAAGCGGCGACCATCGTGAGCTATTCCGCTTTGATGTTGATGGACTTGATGACCGTGGCAAATCTCTCCGTTTCGTCCTGCAAGACTTTGGCGAGTTCTTCGGAGGTACTGCCGATGGCGTCGACACCCGCGTTGAGCAGCGTTTCCACAACCGACGGCGTGCGAATTGCAGCCGCGATGTCGACCGAGAGCTGGCGCAGCACAGCGGGCGGAATGCCAGCGGGGGCCATGACAATCGTCGTCGGCGCGAAGTCAAAACCGGGGATGACCATCTCGGCGAGCGTCGGAATGTTCGGTGCTTGCGAGAAGCGTTTGCTCGAATTCTGCGCGAGCAATTTGATGCGGTTGTCCTTGACGAATCCGCCAATCGCGGGCAGCGCGGAAAACAAAAACTGCACCGGACCGCCAACCAGTGCGGGCGTGGCCTGGCCCATGCCTTTGAACGGCACATGAGCCATGTCGAGGCCGAGCGCTGCCGCCATGGCTTCGGTGGTTAGGTGATGCGTGCTGCCGATGCCGGACGAGCCGTAGTTCACCTTGCCGGGATTGGCTTTGACGTAAGCGATAAATTCCGCGAGCGTGTTGGCGGGAACGCTAAGGTGCGTAGCGAGAAATAGCGGCGCTTTGGCGAGCGCGGAGACGGGCACGAAGTCACGCTTGGGATCGTATTCAAGCTTCGCGTAGAGCACCGGATTGATGGTGAACATCGAGCCGTCGGTGACGAGCAGCGTGTAGCCATCGCTCGGCGAAGACTTCACCGTTTGTGCCGCGACCGCGCCATTGCCACCGGGGCGGTTGTCGATGATGACTTGTTGGCCCCATTTTTCGGTCAGCACCTTGCTTAAAAGCCGCGCCACGGTGTCGGGAAAGCCGTCGGGCGGGTAGGGCGCCACGAGCTTCACCGGCCTCGCAGGGAAGGGCTACGCGAAGGCAGTGACACTGCACATCAATGTAAGCGCAACAGTCGCGTTCAGGGTCGCACGAACCAATCGCGCGATCATTGTTCGGTACTGCATAAAAAAATTCCTCCAGAAGCGATCCAGGATGGCACCGACGTTGCAGCGAACGATGCGGGAATCTCCCATTTCGATAGGGTGTATGCCGCTACAGCTTTACTGCCAATGCCCTATTGCACATGGGCTAGAGGTCATTGTGGAGGAATAGCGACTTTTGTGAAAAATAGCGTCTAGCCTCCATGAAATAAGCTTTTAACGAAAAAGCTGATGGCGCAGTTTCTTTGGGGGCTACACTTTCGCAGAGGAGGTGGGGCTGTGCGTGTTTTGCTGGTTGAGGATGATGCTGAATTGGGGAGCGGCGTTGCCGCGAGTCTGAGGCGTGAGCATTACGCTGTGGATTGGGTGACCGACGGCAACGCTGCGGCCACCGCATTGACCACGGGCACGTACGATCTGGTGATTCTCGATCTCGGTTTGCCCAAGCTCTCGGGCCTGCAAGTGCTGCGGCAATTGCGGGCGGGCAACGATTTGCAGAAAAGCGTGCCGGTGCTCATCACCACCGCGATGGATTCGGTGACCGATCGCGTTGACGGGCTCGATGCAGGTGCCGATGATTATTTGGTGAAGCCCTTTGCGCTGGACGAATTGCATGCACGGGTTCGCGCGCTGATCCGCCGCCGCAACGCCGCGAGCAGCAACATGCTCACGCACGGTCGTTTGAGCTTTGACATTGCGTCGCGACAGGCCGCGTCCGATGGCATGCCGCTCGATTTGTCGGTGCGTGAGGCGGGCATTCTGGAAATGCTTTTGCTGCGCGCTGGACGCGCCGTGACCAAGGAGCAATTGCTCGAGGGTCTGTGTGCGTGGGACAGCAATATTTCGCTCAACGCGATTGAGGTTTACGTGCATCGTCTGCGCAAAAAGCTTGAACCCGCTGACATTCGCGTGCGCACCTTTCGCGGGCTCGGTTACTGCATCGATAAAGCGCCCGTCGCCGCCGTCCAAACCCTGCAATGAGCTTAGCCGCACGGCTTATTGAGTGGCTGCTCGCGCCGCTGTTGTCGATCTGGCTGGTGAGCCTTGGCATCTCGTTCATGAGTGCGCGGACGACGGTCGACACGGTGCTCGACGATGGCTTGAGCGCGGTCGCGACGATGCTGATCGCCGAGTGGCAGCAGCGCATCAACGGCGGCACCGCGCAGCAATTTCCATCGGACACCACGCGTCGCTGGATGACGATAGCACCGAAAACACCGGTGTCTTTTTTGATTGTGGACAGCAAGAGCTTGCCGCTGGCGGGTGACCCGGAACTGCAACCTTTTTTGCGGGAAACGGTGGACGGCGATCGTCCACTGGCAGCGGCCACCGCCGACACCGGTTTTCGTGTGGTCGATGGATTCAACACGGTGATCGACGACGAGGTGTGGCGCTTTGTGCGCCTGCGATTTGAAGTGGCCGGCAGCACCTACACCATCGGCGTTGCGCAGTCACGCGAGCGTCAGGATGCGTTGTCGCGCGTCGCCACATTGCATGAAGCGGTGGCGCAAACCGCGACGTTACTAGTCGCTTTTTACTTGCTGTGGTATGGCCTGACCTATGTGGCGCAGCCGATGAAAGTATTGAAGACCCACCTCGACACCCGTGGTGCCGACGATCTCAGTCCGCTGCCCGAACTGCTCGCACCGGAGGAGATCGCGCCGCTCATCGTATCGGTGAATTCGTTGATGCAAAGGCTGCAGACGTCGATCAACGCGCAGAAGCGATTTATCGCCAACGCCGCGCATCAACTTCGCACGCCGGTGGCCGCACTGCTCACGCTGAGCGAGCTCGCGGCGCGTATGCCCGATGGCCCTGAGCGGGAGCAATCAATGAACCGACTCATTGCCACCGGCGAGCGCGTTAGTCATCTCGCCACGCAGCTCTTGACGCTGGTGCGGGCAGAGAGCGCGGGCACCACGCGCCTGAGCGTTGCCGTTGATCTGCGTGAACTCTGCGCGACCGTCGCCCATGATGTCGTGCCGCATGCGCTGGATCGCGAGATCGAGTTTTCGCTGGAAGGCAGCGATAAGGCCGTTACGGTCACCGGAGACCCGACCCTGATCGGCGAGTTGGTGCGCAATCTGCTCGACAACGCTTTCAAGTACACGCCACGTGGCGGCATAGTGATGCTCACCGTGAATGACGCACCGCCAACGATTTGGGTCAACGATTCCGGGCCTGGCGTGCCACCGTCGGAGCGCGCTCGCATCTTCGCGCCGTTCGCGCGCTTTGCCCATACCGACGCCGACACCGGTGTGCCGATTGGCGGCACCGGTCTCGGCCTCGCCATCGTGCGCGAAGTGGCCGATGCGCACGGTGCCGCCGTGGGCGTTGAGCGCTCGCCGTTGGGTGGCGCGCGCTTCGTTGTCAGCTTCGCGTCAGAAAATCGTCAGAAGCACGTAAGCGCTACCGCCTAACGTCCGGTGGTAATGCAGGTTGGCTGGAGGGCTTGCCGCATCAATCAACAAGGATCTAACTATGTCAACTGCAACCGCCCGCTTCGACGGCAGCGCGAACGCGACCCCGCGTCCGATGACTTCCGAAGAAAAGAAGGTCATCTTCGCGTCGTCGCTCGGCACCATTTTCGAGTGGTACGACTTTTATTTGTTCGGCGTTATGGCGGCTATTATCGGTGCCAACTTCTTCAGCACTCTTGACCCGGCGACGCGTGACATTTTCACCTTGCTTGCGTTCGCAGCCGGTTTCGCCGTGCGCCCGCTTGGCGCGATCGTATTCGGTCGAATTGGCGATCTGGTCGGTCGGAAATACACGTTTCTCGTCACCATTTTGATCATGGGCTTATCGACGTTGTTGGTAGCGTTCCTGCCCAACTATGCGAGCTGGGGTATTGCTGCTCCGATCAGCCTCATCGCACTGCGACTATTGCAGGGTCTGGCTTTGGGTGGCGAGTACGGCGGTGCCGCGACTTATGTGGCTGAACACGCGCCGATGGGCAAGCGCGGCTTCTACACCGCGTGGATTCAGACCACCGCTACAGTCGGTTTGATGCTCGCGCTGATGGTGATTCTCGGCACTCGTACTTCGCTCGGTGAAAAGGAATTTGCCGAATGGGGCTGGCGCATACCGTATGCCGTCTCCGGCATCCTGCTGGTAATTTCGGTCTGGATCCGCCTCCAGCTCAAGGAGTCCCCCGCCTTCACCAAAATGAAGTCCGAGGGCAAAACTTCGAAGGCTCCGTTGTCGGAATCTTTCGGTCAGTGGAAGAACGGCAAGATCGTGCTGATCGCGCTTTTGGGCCTGACCGCTGGCCAGGCCGTGGTTTGGTACACCGGTCAGTTCTACTCGCTCTTCTTCCTGCAAACCTTTCTTAAAGTTGAGCCGGCCACGGCGAACGTTCTGATCGCGGTTTCGCTGATACTTGGAACGCCGTTTTTCATTCTTTTCGGCGCACTGTCCGACAAAATCGGCCGCAAGCCGATCATCATGGCTGGCTGCGCAATCGCTGCATTGACCTTCTTCCCGCTCTTCAATGCGCTCACCACCTACGCTAATCCAAAGCTGCAAGCCGCGATACAGAAGTCACCGATCACCGTGGTGTCGCCCGAATCCGATTGCAACCTGATTTTGAATTTGACTGGCACCAAAGTGTTCACCAGCGCCTGTGACTTAAGTCGCGTGTTCCTCGCCAACGCTGGCGTGAACTACGACAAAGTAGACGCGCCTGCCGGTAGCGTGGCGACGGTTAAAGTGGGCGACAAATCTGTCGTAGGTTACGATTCAAAAGCGCCTACCGCCAAAGCAGATAAGGTCCGCTTCGAGAAGGAAGTTCGTGACGCATTGACGGCTGCGGGCTACCCCGCCAAAGCCGACCCGATCCCCGCGCTGTCGTCGAACTGGATCATGATCGTGCTCATCCTGACGATTATGGTGATCTACGTCACGATGGTGTACGGGCCAATCGCTGCAATGCTCGTTGAGCTGTTCCCGACCCGCATTCGCTACACCTCAATGAGCTTGCCCTACCACATTGGTAACGGGTGGTTCGGTGGGTTCATGCCTGCAATCGCATTCTCGATTGTTGCTGCGCAGGGCAATATTTACAGCGGTCTGTGGTATCCGATCATTATCGCCACGATGACATTCGTCATCGGTATGATTTTTGTCAAAGAAACGAAAGACGTAGACATCTACGCTAACGACTAAGAACTGAGGACTCATCATGTGGAAAATCGCCGTCGGATTTTTAGTGTTTGCCGCGCTGGCTCTGTGGATGCTCTCCAAGGGCGGTGACATCGACATCGGAGGCGAGAAGCACGACGTGGCACCCCCTGCTGCGACCACAGACAAAGCACCTGAAAAAGCGCCTGGGAAGTAATTTCAGTTTGCTACGAAAAAGGGCCGGTTTACCGGCCCTTTTTTTTCCTGCTGCGGTTAGCTGTAGGCGCGACCAAGGTCGCGACGACCTAAGGTTGCTTTGAGCTTATTACGCGGGCTGCGTTGGATTATCCCGTCCACAACAGCAACAGCTTAGTTCTGGAAGCCTTAATTCACAGGGGCTGCATGGAATTTTATGCATAACCCGACCTTTCCATAAAATAGAAGCTAGCCCCCATGTAGCGGCGATTTCAGGCTAAAGCTGCTTTCTTTCGGCTACCGTTAGCTCACCTTGATTCTGGCGCAAAGCACGCGGTCAAGCAGGCGCTAACGCTTCAGCGCAATCTCAAAGCGCAGCCGCACGCCGGCCAATTCAATCACGTCGCCTGCGGCGAGGTCGTGAAGGCCGACCAGCGCGTCGCCGTTGATGTAGGCGGGGGTGACGCCTTCGCGTTGCCGGATTTGCCAGCGCGTCGGGCTGGCATGTAGAAATTCAATGACCTGTTTGCCTTCTTTGCCGAGCGTGACCGACGGCTGGTTGAGCGGATAGCGCTTGCCCGCTGCGACGCCGGTAAGTACGGAAACGCTCGCCGACAGCAATTGCGAGATTGAAGGGGAGGCGGCCACCACGGGTGTCGCCACCGTTGCCGGGACGCTAACCGAGGTTGTGGCGGGCGATTTCGACTTGGCCAGCGACGCTGCATTGGCCAGTGATGCTCCCGTGGGTAGTGCTGCGATGAGCGCAGGGTCAAGGTTGGGCCCAAGAGGGTTCGTGCTGCCTAGCTGTTGCGTAGCGTGCGCCTTCGCGGAAGGCGACGCTCCGAACGCATCGGAGGCCATCGTCGCTGCGGATTTTTCGACAGTCGCGTTCTTCGATGGCGCTGGCGACGATCGCTGGCCGGTTGGGGTGGTGGTGACCAGCTCACCACCAGCCGCAGGCAGCGCGAAGGGTTGAATCGATTCGGGCTGCAAGAACTTGGCCGCTTCGTCCAGTTCGGCGAAGTACATCAATCGTTCGCGCCCAACACCAATCTGGTCGCCGTGCCGCAGGGTATGCAGTTCAATCCTTTTGCCGTTAACGCGGGTGCCGTTGGTGCTACCAAGGTCTTCAACTGTTGCGGAGCCGGGCAGCACGCGAATAACAGCGTGCTCGGCGCTGATGCCGGGATGCTTGATGCGTACATCGCAACGGCTGGTTCGACCGATCACGTTTTGCTCCGCCTTGAGCGGGAATTCGATGATCGAGCTGTCAGGTTGTAACCAGAATAGCTTTGCCATGGGGGTGCCGATGATGAGTTATTTCGCCGCAGGCGTTTTCAAAAATTTTTGCCACCACTGATCGGCAATGGGGGGATCGCCCACGACGACCACGATCACCGAGATGTTGTCGCGTCCACCGTTGGCATTGGCCGCGTCGATCAGCACTTTGACGTGCTCAGTTGGACTCGGGTCAGTGCACAGTTTGGCCTCGATGGTTTGATCGTCGACCAGGTCTGACAGCCCATCTGAGCAGAGCAGGTAAACGTCTCCCGGTCGGGTGCGATATTCCTTGACGTCGGCTTCGGCGATCGCATCGATGCCCAGGGCACGCGTGATCAGATTTTTTTGCTGCGAGTTCTTGGCTTCTTCCTCAGAAATCAGGCCTTTTTCAAGCTGATCCTGAACATAGGAATGATCGCGCGTCAACTGCTCCAGCACGTTGTCGCGCCAACGATAGCAACGTGAGTCGCCGACGTGCGCAATGCCCACGCGGCCATCGTAGAAGCGAGCAGCGACGATGGTGGTGCCCATACCGTTTAATTCTTCGCGACCGCGCGCGACGCTGCAAATGCGGTTATTCGCTTTTTCGATCGCACCACGCAACTGCCGCATCGCCACCGAGATGCCAGTCTCAGGATCGATGCGACCGAGATCCGACTCAGTCAAAGTGGCGTCCGACGAATCCTCGCGCACCACGTCAACGGCTAGCTGGCTGGCGACCTCTCCGGCTTGATAACCGCCCATACCATCGGCGAGTACGACGAGCTTTCGCTCGGCGTCGACCAGAATGGCGTCCTCATTGTGGGCGCGTTCACGCCCGACGTCACTGCCACCGGCAAACTGCCACGGGCTCAGGGGACGTACTTTAGTTTTGGTGCCGGATGCAGCGCGCGACGATGACATTTGCATAATGTACTAAACGTTGATCCGATCACGCACCACATCGAGCAGAATTGGTTTCAGCAGGCGGGCTACGTCAGCGGCAGCCACGCCGACAAGGAACCCGCGTCGTCCGCCATTGATGTAAATCATCGGCAAATCCCCAATGCTGCGCTGCATATAAACGGGCAGGATTTTTCGCGTACCAAAGGGCGACGTACCACCCACCATGTAGCCCGTATGCCGATTCGCGGTCTCCGGCGAACACGGTTCAATGTGCTTGCAACCGCGTGCGCGTGCAAGATTTTTGGTGGACACCTCATGGTCGCCATGTTGCAGACAAATTAGCGGTTGTTTTTGGTCGTCCTCAAGTACGATGGTCTTGATGACGCAATGCTCCTCCACACCAAGCGAAGCTGCTGAATGTTCGGTGCCACCGCGCTCGACATAATCGTAGAGATGCGCCGTAAAGCTCACTTTGTGCTCGCGCAACACACGAATCGCCTGGGTGATCGGATAGTTGTCAGTTTTTGCCATAGTCCTATGTGCCGCGTGGGTGATTGTCCCGATGAATAAGCTTTAGTCGCTCCCGCGCAACGTGAGTGTAAATCTGGGTCGTGGTGATGTCGCTGTGCCCCAGCAGCATTTGCACGACGCGCAAGTCCGCACCGTGATTGAGCAAATGCGTGGCAAATGCGTGGCGTAGCGTGTGCGGCGAAAGCGCGTCCGTATTGATGCCTGCGAGCACAGCATTTCGTTTGATGATGTGCCAGAACGCCTGCCGCGTCATTGGCTCGCCGCGCGCGGTGAGAAAAACGTAGTCGTTGGTTTGCGGCGGCGGCAGCCAAAAAGCGCGCGCGCCGGGGAGGTATTGTTTGAGCCAAGTCACCGCTAATTCACCCATCGGCACGAGGCGTTCCTTCGATCCCTTGCCCATCACTTTCACGACGCCTTGCTCCAGATTTAACTGGATTAGTTTCAGCCCTACCAGTTCGCTCACGCGCAAGCCCGTCGCGTAGAGCACTTCCAGCATCGCGCGATCCCGCTCGCCACGTGGTGTTTCCGTGTCGGGTGCGGACAGTAGCTGCTCCACCTGTTTTTCCGAAAGATTTTTTGGCAGATATCGCGCCGACCTTGGCGCGTCGATCAGCTCGCAAGGATTACTGCTTATGCCGCCGGTTTCCACTTGCCAGCGATAAAAGCGCTTCAGGGTGGATAGACGTCGACTGACTGAACTGGGTCGTGCTTTTTCAGCAAATTGCAGGGCCAGATACTGCTCAACGTCGCTGCGAGTGACGCTGCCAATCATGACTCGCTCACCGACGCACCACACGTCAAAGCGCACCATATCCTGGCGGTAACTTGCCAGCGTGGCGGGCGACAAACCATCGGACAGCCACAACTGATCACAAAATCGGTCAATCAATTCAGTATGTACGGCGGTCATGGTTGCACCGACCGATACAGCGCGTTGCCCATGGCGAGCGCGTCATAAACGACCAGCCCTGTTGCGTCGGCGACTGCGCTAGCGTAGGGCGGCATATTGGCGCATTCAAACAACCATTGACCAATGTGTGGGTGCGCCCTCTGCACCGAGAGTGCAAGGCTCACCCATTCTCGCTCGGCGGTGGGCGGATCAAGCGGAAGTACAGCGTCGAAGATAGCGCGGCGAAAGTGCGACTCGCCGGGCAGATCAAAAATCAGCGCGTCGTCCGGAATGGCAGCTGCGGCGCGTACTAATGGGTCAAGCGCCTTTTTGTCGATGGTAAGGATAGCCACGCGACGCGACTCGCCTAATTTCTGCTGAAGCGCGCTGTAGCTCAAAAGCGTCGAAGTTTGCACCCGGACAGTAAGCGCTGCTTCTAATGCCCGTTGGTGCCGCACCAGAAATCCGCACGTCGTTGTGACCGCACATGCGCCCCGCTCGACGAGCCGCTGCCCAGCCTCGATAGAAGGCTCAGCTGCCGCGTAGATCCCAGAGACAACGGCTTGCGCGACCGCGCCGTCGACGCGTTCGATGATGACGGGGAACGGCCAGGAATCGGGATTGCCAACATCGCCCAACGGGCGCAGAAATTGCGTATCCAGCATGATGATGCCGAGCGGTGGTGGAATGGTGGCGGGCAAAGGAATGATTAAAACACTACTATTATTGAATGAAGTGCAATTTATCAAGATTGCAAAATACATTGACGTACTTCGTGTGCCGCTTAATAAAAACTCCTGACCACACACCGAAATTAATACCTAATTCTGGAGAACTCAAATGAAATTCAATCTTCGTACGCTTGCTGCTGCAGTCACGTCGGCAATCGTCGCAGCAAGCAGCATGGCGCAAACCAAATGGGACTTGGCCTCCGCCTACCCGCCCACCAATTTCCATACGGAAAATCTGGTGCAGTTTGCCGCGGACGTGGAGAAGGCGACGGCAGGCAAGTTAAAGATCACCATTCACTCCAACGCCTCGCTGTTCAAAGCACCGGAAATCAAACGATCGGTACAAGGCGGACAGGCGCAAGCGGGCGAAGTGTTGCTAGTCAACTTTGAGAACGAGAATCCGCTGTACGGCATCGACGGAATCCCGTTTCTCGCCAGCAGCTACGGCGAATCGAAAAAGCTATACGACGCTAGCAAA
>JAYVPF010000122.1:0-6855 GCA_043757535.1 Burkholderiales bacterium | reverse complement strand
GCATATGAATTTCCCGCGATGAACAACTTGTCAGAGGTCAATTTGGTCGCGCCGTAAAGATTCGCCGGGCTGCTGGCTTTGTCGGTCGACAGCGCAACAACGCGCTTGACGTTTTGATCGATGCACGCATCAATCAGATTCATCGCGCCAATCACATTGGTCTTGACGCACTCAAACGGGTTGTACTCTGCGGTTGGCACGATTTTGGTGGCTGCCGCATGCACGACATACTCGATCCCATGAAGCGCACGGGCCAACCGATCCTTGTCACGCACATCCCCAATGAAGAACCGCACCCGGTCGTCTTGACTATAGAGTTTGGCCATTTCCCATTGCTTCATTTCATCACGGGAAAAAATGACCAGCCGCCGCGGGTTGTACTTCGCCAAGGTCAAAGGCACAAATGCGTGCCCAAATGACCCGGTACCGCCAGTGATCAAAATAGATGAATTATTGAGCATGGTATTTGCACGAATGTTCTCATAAATTACTTAAGCTGCCCCGGAAACAAATTCATGATAAGCGCCGGTTCGCTTGATTCCACCATCATCAAGTTCCACGATCTGTGTGCATCCCTTAAGTGTGCCAATCCGATGGGCTATTACTAGAATAGTCAGATCCGGGTTAAGGTCTTCAATTGCCTGCATGACAGCCTGTTCGGTTTCGCTATCGAGTGCGCTGGTTGCCTCATCAAAAATGATGACGTCGGCGCGCTTGTAAAGCGCTCTGGCGATGCCAATGCGCTGGCGCTGGCCGCCTGACAACCAGTTGCCACGCTCACCTACAAGTGTTTTATATTGTTTGGGCCATGTCTCAATCGTGTCGGAAATCTGTGCTTGTTTGGCAGCCAGTCTGACGCGTTCGCGATCAATCTGCTTCGGAGGCAGACCGAAAGCAATATTTTCTTCCACTGTGCTGTCAGCCAAAAAAATGTCTTGTGGAACATGCGCAATATGAGCTTGCCAAGCACGGTAATTCATATTGGTGATCGGCTGTCCGTCTACTTCCAGCCCGCCTTCCGACGATTGCAATAACGCCATGATGATGTCCAACAGCGTGCTTTTGCCGGCACCAGTGACGCCGATAAATCCGACACGACTCCCTTTGGCGATTTTAAGGTCAATGTTTTTGAGCACCCAGGTAGTTTGGGGGCTATGCCGAAACGAAAGATTCTTAAGCTCGATAAAGAACTTGAAAGGAAGGGGAGCAGGCGCAAGTTGGCTGGCGTAAGCGGGAAGCGGTTGGTCGAGCAAGTCCAGAGCATCACTCAGCACCGGCTGCCCACCCCGAATACTGGCCCATGCGCCATAAACCTGCTGCAATGTTGGCAGCAAACGTTGTGCCCCAAGCGCCAGGGCGCCAAGCACCGGAATGGCGTTGACTATCCCGTCAGGTTCGCGCGCGAGGACATAGGCCAGCACGGCGATAAGCAGCATTCCCAGTGCTTCCATTCCGTATCTGGGACACTGACTAATGAAAAGATTGCTGCTCTGCGCACGACGCAATGGAATATCGGCATTTCGATAAACATCGCAATAAACCTCTTGGCTACCATCAATCAACACATCACGAATTCCGCCCAGCCCCTCTTGCAGTGACTTAATCACCCGCGTCGACTCGCGTGCCATGTGCTGACCGCCCGCCAGCAACCTCCCGCGTGTCAGCCAAATGATCAATCCATAAATGGCGCCAAACCCGCCAAACGCAGCTAGCGCAATAACCGGATTGACCGACAGCAACGCAATTAAAATAGCCCCTAACATAACGCCCGCGCTGACAATGGTCAACGCAGGCATGATGATGCTGTAGATAACCGCATAAGTCTTGCTTGATATCCCATTGATGATTTCGCTGCTATTGCGGGCGATGTGAACCGCATAAGGCTGATAGAGCGTCCGGCGATAAATGCCGAGACTCAGATCCGCCCCTGCCGCAAAGGCAACACGAGTGCTGGCCCAAAGGAAAAGCAAGCGCATCGCTCCGGCAGTGAGTGCAGCCATGCCGAAAATGATCGTCAGCGGGAGCAAGAGCTGGTCAGGCGACGTCAAACTGAAAAAATGAATCGCCGGTTGTACCGCTGGCAACTCAAAAACACGGTTCGGAGCAGTCAAAATACCGAGAAAAGGCAACACCGCACCAATACTGAGGATTTCAGCGAAGGAAACCAAAATCATCAAACACAGCAGTGTCAAGAACTGCTGTTTTCGGCGATGGTCGAAATGCCCCCAAAGCCGCTTGAGGAGAGGAATGAGATTAGTGGCGGGCTGCACAAAATGGTCAATACTTTTTACCGAAAATGCCTTCAACAAGCTTCGACAAAACCTGCGATGTTCCAAACATAGTTGAATGTTATGCGAGCGGCAGAAATGGTTATGCGGCTTCGGTAGAGTCCGGTTAAACAACAACGAAAACCCGCAAAAACGTTAGCGGGCGCGGCTAATATGGCTTTGCAAAGTGGTGCTGAATTGAAAATGGAATTCCGCCCCTCTCCTTTTCGGCTACTTTCGCAATCGCTGTCACTTTTGCAGAGCACGCTGTTTTTGCGCCACAAAACTTTAACCGGACAGCAGAGGCTTCAACCGCCAATTCAACCTTTAACTGCGTTCGGGACGTCGCCTGCGGTTAGGACGCTCAAAGTGTGTTTCATATTTTGCGCAAACACACTGGCTTTGCGTGCCTGTCGTGAATGAAATCTGTTTCGCGGCAACCGGAAGAACCGGAATTGTAGCTGCCTCGGAAGATCAAACGCTGTTCCAACGCGAGTAGGGTGGGGTTTCACTCCGCATCAGAGGTTGGCCATGACCGCTTAGTCTCTACTTCTTGCTCCCGCTCTTCAGGGGGGAATTACCAACGGCGCCTAAACGCTGGCGGATGATCCGGTCGCCGCAGCGACATATGATCCGCCCCATGCACACGCCCCACACCCGCACTGACTCGCTCTACTTCACGTATCCGCTGTTCGATTTCGTGCGGCCGCCCGAAATGGATGGGGCAAAAATCGTGCATCCGGTTGCCATCGCCGGCGGCGGCCCGTCGGGCTTGATCCTGGCGCTCGAACTCGCGCGCTTCGGCGTCAAGTGCGTGGTGCTCGAAGCGGATGAGACCGTCTCCGAAGGCAGTCGCGCCGCCTGTGTTTCCCGCCGCAGCATGGAGATTTTGCAAGCCAATGGCGTCGATGAAGCGTTTCTCGAACAGGCGTTGCCATGGACGCACGACACCTCGTATTACCGCGAGCACGAAGTATTTCGCTTGAGCATGCCGCACTCAGACGACGAGCGTTTTTATCCGATGGCCAACTTGCAGCAGAACATGTTCGAAGCGCTGCTGGCCGAACGCGCCAAAAAACTCGGCATCGAGATTCGCTGGCAGAGCAAGGTCATCGGCTTGACGCAACACGATGGTCACGTGGCGTTGACAGTCGATACGCCGCAAAACGAATACACCCTGCGCGCGCAATACGTCGTGGCGGCTGACGGCGCGCGCTCCGAACTACGGAAGTTGATGAACCTGAAACTCAACGGCGAATCGCACGAAGGCCGCTATCTGATCGCCGACATCAAGATGGCCTCGCCTTACCCGACCGAGCGGCGCGCCTGGTTCGACCCGGCGTCCAACCCCGGCAAATCGGTGCTGGTACACAAGATGGCACGCGACATGTGGCGCGTCGATTACGCGCTCGATGCCGATGAGGACGAAGAGGCCGAAATGCAGGAGGCGCGCGTGAGGGAACGGATTGCCCGCCACCTCGATTACATCGGCGAGACCACGCCATGGACGCTCGACTGGGTGCGTCTCTACAAAGCGCACTGTCTGTGCCTCGACGACTACCGCCAGGGCCGCGTGTTCTTCATCGGCGACGCCGCGCATCTGGTGCCGATCTTCGGTGTGCGCGGGATGAACTCATCAATGGCCGACGCCAACAATCTCGGCTGGAAGCTCGCCGCTGTGATGCAGGGCGATGCGCCCGACGCGCTCCTCGACTCATACTCGCCAGAACGCCGCGCCGCGACTTTTGACGTGTTCGCCAACGCCGCCAAGAGCACACGCTTCATGACGCCGCCGTCGCGCGGCTACACGCTGCTGCGCGACGCTGCCCTGCAACTGGCGGTGACTGAAGACTTCGCCAAACAATGGATCAACCCGCGCCAGTCGGCACCGTATGACTACGTGGCGAGTGGACTCACTACGGCGGATGAAGACGACTGGAACAGCGGCCCGCGCCCCGGCGCGCCGCTCGCGTGCGTGAAGTTGAGCGATGGCTCATTCCTCACCGACCAGATCGCCTGCGGCTTCGCTTTGCTCGTGTTTGGCGCAGACCATGAGAGGGGAAAGTGGCTGAAAGGCGCATCCACCAACGCTTTCCGGCCAGTTGTCGAAGTCAACTTCATCACTGACGCTGCCGCGATGCACCTGTGCGACACGATTGAAGGCAGCGCCTACCTCATTCGCCCCGACGGCCATGTCTGCGCAAGATGGAAGCAAATCACCATCGATAAAATACAAGCCGCGCTGGATCGCGCGACGGCGAGAAGCGCCGCAACCAAACCGGCGAGGAGCATGAAATGAGTCTATCCACCGAAGCAAATGAGCGGCTCTACGACGCACTGGCCGAAGCGGTTGATCGGGCTGGGCCGAAAAATGAAGCGCTGTTTTTGACCAAACTGGTGTTGCTGCTGGCAAATCAGTTAAACGACGAGCCGGAAATACGTCGCGCGCTGGCGTTGGCGCTTGACGAGATTCGCCTTTCACCTGAATCACATTAGCAGCGCTGAGGCTAGGTATAGAAATCTGAAAATTGACCTCAATGCTGGTCTCTCCCCGCATTAAACCAGCCATTTTTGATCATGACGAAAATCACTTCGCGTCTCGTCGAAACTTACGTCAAGTGCCAGACCAAATGCTGGCTGACAAACGCTGGCGAGCAGGCGGCGAACGATTCTTACGAGTCTTGGTTGCAAAGGACTTGATTTTCTTGCCTTCTTGCGCTCAGGCGAAAAAGATATTGATGCGTTCGCATCAAAACGGCACCGGCGACTTGCTTAGAGCAAATCGGCATCAACGCTCCTCTGTTGGAAACAGATTGCGGAACGCCTTGCGCTTGTCCGTCCGATACACAGCAAAATCCGAGCGATCGATAGTGATGATGTCCACAATGCCAGTACTGTTGGCGAGCGACACCAGCGAGGCATCCACTAAATCCATTGGACGATCCGCATATTTGCGCATCATCTTCGACAGCCCCGGCAAATCGTCCGGCGCCAGCGCCGTGATTTTCATGATTCCACGGCTATGACCCAGATGTATCCACTCGAGAAAATCACCCTGCGCGTGGGCGCTGAAGTTAAGGAAATACATGACCTCGGAAATCACTTCCCAGGTGGTGTGGCAGCGCAGGCCGGCGCCGTGACTGCGAAAGAACTCGACCGCGCGCGCGTGGTGATGATCGCGCCGGCTATAGAGCGCAGCGAGCGGTCCGCTGTCGGCCAGCACATCGATCACTTGCGTTTGGCTTTCACCATCGCGCGAACGACGTTCTTGATATCCGACGCCTGCCGTGTCGCATCGCCATAGCGGCCAAAGCGCGCGGCACCCAGTTCATACAGACCGCCGCCGCTTGCGGCGTCATCCTGCTCCGCCATGCGGCGCAAGGCGCGTTTGACGATTTCAGACTTCGTCAGACCGGTTTTCGAGTGCAAACGGGACACCAGCATCGAGTCGTCCGCTGTCAGGCGAATGGTCAAAAATTGCGCACTCATTGAAATACTCCCTTGCGTGTTACAACTTAAAATAACTGTAACACATGACATCGGCTACACAACGGCGGTTGCGCACAATGCCGGTCAATTGCCCGGCCCAAAGCCGGTTCGTGCGAAAACTTGCGGTATTCTGACGCCATGATCCAGTTCGCACAAATCGCCGGAAGCGCGCTGGTGGAAACCTTGCACCGATTGCTTCCACAACTGGACGCGGTGATCGTCTTCGGCAGCACCGCCACCGGCCGCGCGCGCGCGGACAGCGATGTCGATATCGCCGTGTTTGGCATTGCGCCGTACACCGCCGCCCAACTGTTCGACGCCCGCATGGCCTGCGAGGTGATTGTGCGCAGGCAGGTTGATCTGATCGACTGGCGCAGAGCCCCCACCGTGTTGCAGATGCAGGTGCTGACGGACGGGCGTTACTTGCTGGGTGAAAAAAGTGCGCTGGCCGGGGCCTTCGAGTTGTTTATCGCGCGCAGCCACGAAGACTTGCAGATCAAGCGCCGGGGTTTGATGCAGGACATCGCCGCGCGCGGAACCGTTCATGCTTGATGATGTCATCGCGGCCAAAGCCGCCATCGTCGAGCGTTGCGTGGCGCGGGTGCGTGAAGAATATGCGGCGGCGAAAAACTTTCGCACCGACCTTACCCACAGGACGCCGCCCTGCTCAATTTGCAGCGCGCCTGCGAAGCCACCATTGATATGGCGCAGCGCGTAGTGCGTTTGCGCAGCCTCGGTCTACCGCAAACTTCGCGCGAAAATTTCGCCCTGCTGGCTGACGCGAACTTGATCGATGCTGGCATGGCTGACCGGCTTGGCCGGATGACCGGGTTTCGCAATATTGCGATTCATGGCTATCGCAGCCTTGATCTGGGTTTGGTCGAAGACGTGATTCGCAACAAACTCGGCGACCTGCTCGATTTCTCGAAGAGCATGATCAAGCTCGCTTGACGCTCCCGGCGCACGACGGCTCTGAGTGCCTGCGCATGCGCAACGAATCTGGAGCGGGTGAAGGGAATCGAACCCTCGTCGTAAGCTTGGGAAGCTTCTGCTCTGCCATTGAGCTACACCCGCATTTTCTTGACTGGCGGCGGATGGC
>JAYVPF010000121.1:0-6913 GCA_043757535.1 Burkholderiales bacterium | reverse complement strand
TTGCCAACGCCGATAAACAGCGCATCGAATTCTTCGCGCGCCGAATCGGCATCCATCACCGACGCTGCGGCAATCAATTTTGACCATGCAAGCGAAAGGGGCTCGCCGTTGTCGTCGCTGGGTAACGGGGGTGAACCAGCGATGGCTTGCAGCAGTGCTTGATCCGGAGCATCAGCAAACAGGCGCGAAATCAAGGCGTAAAAATTGGCCCGACCGTGGTCTTCGGGTGACACGTAGGGGCCGAGTTTGAGCGGAGCAACGGTAGCAGCAGAGGCGCTCATTTCGACACTCATTTTCGTATGTCCCTGATATCCAGCGGTTTTTCCTCGGAGTACAAATCAACCACGCGGCAATCAGCGCACATCTTGATCCGGTTGCGCGATTGCTCGTCCGGAAACATGCTGTGCGTCGCGAGTTTGTTGAACATGTTTTCAATCATTTTCTTGGCACCGAGCGGCTTCCCGCAACGTAGGCAGTCAAGAATTTCCGCCTGATTGAGTACTCGTGGCTTTTTCGCCTCGGGAGTCAGATTCAGGCGCGGCATCAGCGCGATAGCCTGTTCGGGACAAGTCGTTTCGCACAAACCACATTGCACGCATTTTGTCTCGATGAAGCGCAGTTGTGGCAGTTCGGGGTTGTCGGCGAGCGCACCTTTCGGGCAAGCTCCAACGCAAGCGAGGCACATCGTGCATTTGTCCGCGTTAACGACGATTTCGCCGAACGGTGCGCCCTTCGATAACGCGATCACGGTCTTTGGCGTCGGTGCATGTTCCAGCAGATGCGTGAAGACGGCGTCGAGCGTGCCGCGTTTGTCGTTGCTCAAATTGAACGTCGCAGGAACGCGAACGCCAAGGCCCCGTGATGCGTCCCACAACGTCGGTGACAGCGCGGTTTCCGTAGCAACTCGAACCCGAGCATCCTGATACCCGAGCGCCGCCAGTATCGTGTTAGCGATATCCGCCTGCGCCCGAAGCGCTACGTCGTACTCGGGCGCGATATCGTCTGTCACCAACACCACAACGTCAGTTGCACCGTACGCGAATGCACCAAGCCAGACGTCAAGTCCGGCTGCGGCAGGATGATGCAACGTTAGCGGCAAATAGCGCGCGGGCAATCCATCAGCCTTCCTCGCGAGTGCCGCAATCGCGCCCATCCCGCCAATGCCGTCGTGCAACAAAAGCGCAGCGTCTTTGCCACCCGCTGCGCGATACGTGCGAAGCAGCGTTTTCAACTGCGCGCCTAAATCCGCAACACGCGGCACGACATAGGTCAGTGCACCCGATGGACACACCGTCGTACACGCACCACAGCCCATGCACAGCTGCGGTGTCACCTCAATCTGATCGCCTTTGGGCGCAATCGCTTTTGTCGAGCACACATCAATGCATTGTGTGCAGCCCGTCTTTTTATTGCGACCATGCGCGCAGATGTTGGCGCGATAGTTGAAGTATTTCGGCTTCTCGAATTCGCCGATGAGTGTCGCGACTTCGGCGATCATTTTCACGCGCGAAATGGCATCGGAGCCGGGTGCGAAGTAACCTTGCGGCGGCTGATGTTGGGTGAACAGCTTCGTCTCGCCGAGATTGATTACGACGTCGAAATCACCGCCGCGCGTGGCGTCGGTGCGAGCGAAGTCAATCGCCTTCACATCTCCACAAACAACCACGCAATCACGATGCGATTTGCAGGCATCGAGATCGACCTGATAGCTCAAATCAATCGCGCCTTCGGGGCAGGCGCGCACGCAGGCGTTGCAGCGTGTGCAAGCATCGAGATCGATGGGATTTGCTTGCTGCCAGCTCGCTTTGAAAGCACCTAACCAGCCAGTCGCCTTAACGTTTGCGCCGCTCAACACCGGGTAGTCTCGCGTCGTCGAAAGCTCGCCACTGCGATCAGTCGCGAGCACATTCACCGACACCGCGCCCTTGAGCGCATCAGCGATTTCCAGCGCGTCGCGCATCGGCCCGATGATGAGCGTTTGCCCGCTGCTTTTGTAAGTCACTTGCGTTGTGGGCGCAGCATCGGGCAGCATCGCCTCTGCGATCAACGCGGCGAGTTTGGGCGTTGCGAACGTTGATTCTTTTGACCAACCCGCTTTCTCGCGAATGTTGAAAAAGCGAACGGTTGAGACCTCTTGAGATTCACTCGCAGCTTCGCCAAGCAAGCGTGCTTCCTGCGTGCAGGCTACCAGCGCGTCGCCGTCGATTGCTTCGCCGAAACGCGCGAGTTCATGCTGGCACATGGCGTCGAAACTTTGCACACTTGAAGCCCCAGCGGTGGCTGCCGCACTGGCAAACGCCGCGGCGTCAAACGGCATCGTGCGGTTGCACGAACATAAATTTACTTGGCGGGTCATTCTGTTTTTTCTGCGCCGAGTGGCGGTACTTCGGGCGTGTCGACATACGTGAAGTCGCTTACGCGTTTGTTGTGGCGGGGGTGTTGCGGAGAGGCGACGGTCTCCGGTGCGCTGAATGTAGAGTTCGGCGATCGCTCATCTTGCTCCCTCTCCCCTGGTGGGAGAGGGTTGGGGAGAGGGGGTGTCGGCAGAGAGGAATCAACAACGACGCTCGCAGCACCGTCCCCCTCTCCCCCACCAGGGGGGAGGGGAGCTGTGGCATCGTCGCGTAAAACCTCGTGCGATTGCGCCTGCGCTCTTGCCGCCAAAACCGCCTTCCCCTCGTCACTCTCCACATCCACCGCATACCCACCCTTTGTGACCACCTGTTGCGGTGGATTCATGATGGTCTGCCACGACGACAGCGTTGCCATCACTTCGGGGGTGATCGGCTCGAACACGGTGTAGTCGTCAATGTAGGTATCCAGCCCATCCATCACATTGAAGTGCGGCTCTTTGAATAATGCTTTGAGCGCTTGCTGTCGCAATACCTGCGGCACTTTGGCCTGCATAAACGGTGTGAAATCTTCAACGAGCGAAATCGAAGATAACTGCGGCAAATTGAGTTCGGCCACGTTTGCTGCTTCCGCAGCCGACAGTGGCAACGTAGCGGAAGCAGCGACATCAGACGCGACCGTAATTCCGGCTGGAGGCGCAACTGCTGCCTCTCCTCCACTCCGCTTCAACCGCGACCAGCGCGACAGCGACAACCCTTCAGCGGGCAGCACCGGGTTCAGATCAACCATGCCCCGCACCTACGCCCGGTTCGCGGCGAAAAGCGCCTTCCTTGAACGGATCGTTGCGCCTGACTTTCTTCTTTGGCTCGGGCTTGTAGTGGGCATTGGTGTAGGCCAGCAACGCCACTTTGAGATTATCCGGCATTGGCACATTGTCAACGTGATCGCCAGCATCGAGCATGCGACCCGCTTCGTTATACGAAACGGTGACCACCACTGGACGGGGCACCTCGTCGCCTTCTTCAAGTCGCCACATCACGAATATGCAGGGCTGCGGCGAATTGAGATTCAGCCAATAACCCTCACCTTCTGAGGGATGAAGTTCGATTCGCTCACCAAAGTATCGCCATTGCGCTTCATCGCCGACCACGCTTTCAACGGGGCCGATGCGCTCAATCGGATGATCATCATCGACAGAAACGCTTGCCGTATCCCACTCAAAATCTACCCAGCGACTGGTCACCGGACGTTTGCGAAAATACACGCTAGCCGTCCACGCGGCCACAAGGGGTGTGGGGGTATTGACGGGAACTGTGTCCTCACTAAAACTGAAATTCGCACTCACCCGCTGAATCTAGCAGAATGACAGGCTTCAATCATTAGTGGCAACGATAGGTATGAGCAACAAGCATGGGTGAGTCCCCCGCAATCAATGCGCGCGTTCCCGGAAAAGTGATTCCGCTGTTCGACGCGCGCTCATCAGGCGCGCCGCTGTCCTTGTCGCTTGCCGCATTGAACGAGGTGCGTGCGTTCGCCACACTGACCGATCCACGCCAACGCCGCCTCCATGACCTGCGCATCTCGGTCACAGACAAATGCAATTTCCGCTGCACTTATTGCATGCCGAAAGACGTGTTTGGTCCGGGCTATAAGTTTCTGCCGCATGATGCGTTGCTCACGTTTGAAGAGATCACCCGGTTCTCGAAAATCGCTGCCGAACTCGGCGTCGAAAAATTGCGTTTGACCGGCGGAGAGCCGACGTTGCGGCGCAATCTGCCGACGCTGATCGAGATGCTGTCGCAGATTCGCACGCCTTCGGGCAACGCACTCGACCTCACGCTCACTACCAACGGTTCGACCCTTGTCAGACAGGCGAAAGCGTTGAAAGACGCGGGCTTGCAGCGCGTCACTGTTTCGCTCGACTCGATGGACGACGCGGTGTTTCGCGCGATGAACGATGTGGACTTTCCGGTGGCCGATGTGCTTAAGGGCATTGACGCCGCGCTCGCTGCGGGCCTCGCGCCCGTCAAAGTAAACATGGTCGTCAAGCGCGGTGTCAACGATCACACGGTGGTCGAAATGGCGCGCCACTTTAAGGGCACTGGCGTCATCGTTCGCTTCATCGAATTCATGGACGTCGGCTCGACCAATGGCTGGCGCATGGACGACGTGATGGCGAGCCGCGACATCGTCGCCGCGATTCACGCCGAGCATCCGCTAGTGGCCGTGGACGCTCACTACGCAGGCGAAGTCGCTGAGCGCTGGCGCTATGCCGACGATGGCGGAGAAATCGGCGTCATCTCCAGCGTCACGCAAGCCTTTTGCAACACCTGCACGAGAGCCCGCCTGTCCACCGACGGCAAAATTTACACCTGCCTCTTCGCCGATCACGGCGTGGATTTCCGCTCGCTACTGCGTGATGGCGCAAGCGACGACGATATCGCCGCGTTACTCGCCGGTTTGTGGCAAGTGCGCACGGATCGCTACAGCGAAATCCGCACGGCAGAAACCGCGAAACTGCGAAAAGTCGAAATGAGCTACATCGGCGGTTAAGCGCACTGCCCTTGTAGGAGCGGCTCTGCCGCGACCGACCTTGACCAAACGACCGCCAGTCGCGGCACAGCCGCTCCCACAGGACTAACAACTTTTCGCTACAACCATTATTTTATTGGGGCTACAATCAATAAACGTCTTAAGTCGACATGAGTAATTGTTCGCTTCTAGCCCCTGTAAAATAGTCGTTTCATGAAAAAGCTAATGGGTCGCTGATCGCTCGATGACGCTGATATTTTTGATATTCGAGCTGGTTCCCGTGAACCTCCACAACATAGAGGAAAATAGGGATATACCGTCTCGATCTGCAAAGTAAAAAAAGCCAAAAATGACCACATCCGCCGCCTACCCTAACGTTCAACTCCTCATCAACAACGAGTGGCGCGATGCCCGTGGCGGGGCGACCATGCCCGTACACAACCCCGCCGACGGCAGCGTCGTCGGCACCGTGGCGAAGGCCACCACGGCTGATCTCGATGACGCATTGGCAGCCGCTGCGAAAGGTTTCGCCGTCTGGAAAAACACGCCTGCCAGCGAGCGCTCGAAGATCATGCGCGCCGCCGCGCAACTGCTGCGTGAGCGCACGGACGCCATCGCCCATCTGATGACGCTGGAGCAAGGCAAACCGCTCGGTGAAGCCAAGATCGAAATCGGCATGTCGGTCGACATCATCGAGTGGTTCGCCGAAGAAGGTCGCCGCGTGTACGGGCGCATCGTGTCGCCGCGCTCGATGAGCCAGCAGCAGATGGTTTTGAAGGAGCCGGTCGGCCCGGTGGCTGCGTTTACGCCGTGGAATTTCCCGATCAATCAGGTCGTGAGAAAACTGTCCGGCGCGCTCGCCACCGGCTGCTCAATGATCGTCAAGGCGGCCGAAGAAACGCCGGCTTCTCCCGCTGAACTCATCCGCGTGTTCGTCGATGCTGGCCTGCCCGCAGGCGTAGTCGGCCTCGTCTACGGCGACCCGGCAGAGATCAGCAACTACCTCATTCCTCATCCGGTGATCCGCAAAGTCACGTTCACCGGCTCCACGCCTGTCGGCAAAATGCTCGCCTCACTCGCGGGCAAACACATGAAGCGCGTGACGATGGAATTGGGCGGCCACGCGCCGGTGATCGTCGCCGGTGACGCCAACATCGCGCACGCGGTAAAAGTGATTGCAGGAGCGAAATTCCGTAACGCTGGTCAGGTTTGCATCTCGCCCACGCGCTTCCTGGTTGAAGAGTCTGCTCGCGAAGAATTCGTCGCCGGATTCGTCAAATACACGCAGGGCCTCAAGGTCGGCTCCGGTCTCGAAGCCGGCATCCAGATGGGTCCACTCGCCAACCCGCGCCGCGTCACCGCGATGCAGGAAATCACCGAAGACGCGATCAAACGCGGCGCCACCATCGCCACTGGCGGCGAGCGCATCGGAAGCACCGGCAACTTCTTTCAGCCAACGGTGATTCTGGATGCGCCGCTCGACAGCTCAGTGTTCAACAACGAACCGTTCGGCCCAATGGCTGCGGTACGCAGCTTCAAGACGCTCGACGAAGCGATTGCGGAGGCCAACCGCCTGCCGTTCGGCCTGTCGGCCTACGCCTTCACGAGCAGCATCAAGAACGCGCATCAACTGTCAAGCCAAATGCAAACCGGCATGCTCTGGATCAACCAAGCGGCCATGCCATGGGCCGAGCTGCCGTTCGGCGGCATCAAGGATTCGGGCTACGGCAGTGAAGGTGGCCCTGAAGCGCTTGAGGCGTACCTGAACACCAAGACGGTGGCGATGACGAGCGTTTAGGGCTGCAACCTACGGCGTAGGGTGGATACCCGAAAGGGGTTCCGCCATTCCTGACAAGCGAAAGCATACGTCGGAACCGCAAGCGTTCCGTATATGGACTCCTCCTGTTTTGCAAGCGACTAGCAAGTATTGGCAAGTATTGGCAAGTGGGTACGACTGCACACGTATATCCGGCCTGTTGCTGAGCTCTTATTGCTCTGGCCTGTATGGATTATTCGCGCATCAGGTCCT
>JAYVPF010000120.1:0-25873 GCA_043757535.1 Burkholderiales bacterium | reverse complement strand
AAGACTGCGCTCGCTACGTTCGCCGGGTCGCGTCCGGCCATCGTTGCTGGCATCGCCAATCCGAGGCAGTTCTACGACGCGCTGCTGCGCACCGGTGTGCAGGGGCAGTTATTTGCTTTCTCTGATCACTATAACTTTCGCGCATCGGATTTCGCAGCCATCGGCGAGCGATCCATTTTGATGACCGAGAAAGATGCTGCAAAGTGCGTGAGCTTTGCTGACCGGCGCATGTGGGTGGTGCCTTTGACCGTACATTTCGCGCCGGAAACCAAGCGTAAACTGCTGCTTTTGGTGCGTAACGCTGCCGCAATTTATGCCCCACCCGTCATGGCCGCATCGGCCGATACGCAAGAATCAGAAGATGGATCTCAAATTACTTGAAATACTGGTCTGCCCCGTCACCAAAGGGCCGCTGATTTACGACAAAGAACGCAAGGAACTGATCTCAAAATCAGCGCGTCTGGCCTATCCCATCCGGGACGACATTCCCGTGATGCTGGAGGAAGATGCGCGTCGGCTGACGCCGGAAGAGGCGGACGCCCTTGCATGATCGGGTGATGCCGTGAGCTTTATCGTCGTCATTCCGGCGCGCTACGGGTCGACCCGCTTTCCCGGCAAACCGCTGATTGACTTGAATGGCAAGCCGATGGTGGTGCGTGTGGCCGAACGCGCATCGCTTTCTAGCGCGACACAGGTGCTGGTGGCGACTGACGATGCGCGAATCGGTGAAGCTTGTGATGCCCACGGCGTGGCTTACGTCATGACGCGCAACGATCATCCCACCGGCACAGATCGGCTGTCTGAGGTCGCAGCGTCGCTGAATTTGCCCGATGACGCAGTCGTCGTGAACGTTCAAGGCGATGAGCCGCTGATTCCAGCGGATGTGATCAATCAGGTGGCCACCTTGCTTGAAGCTAACCCAAATGCTGCGATTGCCACGTTGTGCCATCCGATCCACGAGGCCGCCGACGTCATCAATCCAAACGTCGTGAAATGCGTGCTCGGCGAACTCGGTGAAGCGCTCTACTTCAGCCGCGCGCCGATTCCGTTTGCCCGCGACGCGTGGCGTGATGGCGTCGATTCAGTGCCCGATGGCCTCCCGATGTATCGCCACATCGGGTTGTATGCCTATCGCGCTGGCTTTTTACGGCGCTTTCCGAAGCTCTCGATACCGGCGCTGGAGGCGTATGAAGCGTTGGAGCAATTGCGCGCGCTGGCGCATGGTTTTCGTATCGCGGTGGCCGTGGTGCAAGAGGCGCTGCCGCCTGGCATTGATACGCCCGAGGACTATGAGCGGCTCAAAGCGAGTGCTTGCCTGATTACTCAGTCAGCGGCATGAGCTTGTTGATGTAGTAGCGAGTCTCGCCGAAGCACGACGTTGGCAGCCCGACTTTCTCGGTATAGTGCAGCGCCACACGTTTGCCGACATTGCGGTTGATGCTGTTGGCAACGGTTTCGTCCCAGACAGTGAAAAAGAATTTCTCGGGGATGGCGCCGGGCAAAACCACCATGTTCAACTCGCCTTCCCATGTTTTGCAGACCCAGCCTTTTCGCGAGAATTTCTGCACCACGCCCGCGCGCTCGCCGTCGGAATAGCTCCATTTCCAGACCACAAGACCGTACAAACCGCCCAAAACGGCGAGTGCGATCAGGATGAAAAGCATGGGCAAAACGAAGCCGCTGCTGTCTTTTTTCGCTTTTTTCATGACGTATGACTGGAAAAGAATTCGCTTTTGAGACATAATATAGGCCGTTGAAAATGCAACGCTTTCTGCAACTCTAAAGTGTCTTTTGTGGTGGCTTCGAGTAGTTTTACACGACTTGAGGCGCGGCAGAAGATTGAGGTGCGGGGTGCGTAACTCAGGGTGTTGATGTCTATGCTCGATCCAAACCAGATCGCCAAATTTCGTCAACAAACGGCGACCCCGCGCAAGCGCTCGGTGGCTGGCAGTTGGACCAGGCTTTGCGGAACTTGCAAGCAGCCCGCCATTATTCGCGGCGGCAAAACTCGCAAGGTAGGCGGTCGCACAGTATTTACCTGTGCGGGATGCTTGACCAAACTCCTCGAAAAATCCGAGGATGGGGACAACGAGGCTGACAAAACGGGCACCGGCGGCGAATAGCTGCTGGGGCCAACGAGAAACGCCAACCTTTCCGTTGGCGTTTTTTGTTGCCGCGCAATCGGCGCACTCAGAACTCGTCCGGCTTTGTGCGCCGCGTCGGCATTGATCGCGTCAATGCGCGGCTCGCCCGCGCTCTAGCTATCTCTGCGGCGGCTACCTGTTTAGTCAGCGTACGCTTTGGCTGCCTGAATGATCGGCGACCATTTGCTAATCTCTGACTGTAGCAGCGCTTTAGCGCCGACCGAAGTCTGGCGATCTGCTGGCATGATCTCGGCTCCCAGTTCCTTCATTTTTGCGGCAAAGCCTGGGTCTTTGATTGCTGCCTGCAATGCCGTTTGCAACTTGCTCACAACGTCGGCGGGCGTGTTCTTCGGTGCGTACAGGATGTGCCATACACCCACTTCAAATCCCGGCAGCTCGTTGCCGAGCGGCGGCAGGTCGGGGAAGTTAGGCAGCTTGTTTTTGCTGGTTACGGCATACGCCTTGACCTTGCCGCCTTTGATCTGGCCCGACGTATTGGTCGTCTGATCGCACATCAAGTCGACGTTGCCGCCGAGCAGCGCGGTCATCGCGGGGCCTGTACCGGAGAATGGCACGGTGGTCAAATCGGTCTTCATTGCGTTTTGCAGCAACAGGCCGCAGAGGTGCGATGCCGAGCCGACGCCAGCGTTGGCGAGGTTGATCTTGTCCTTGTTGGCGCGCACAAATGCGATCAAATCTTTGGCATTGGCTTGCGCCATTGTCGGCTTGGCGATGATCGTCATCGGCACGTCAACCACGGCCCCAATCGGAATGAAATCCTCCAGCGGTTTGAAATCGAGCTTGCGATAGAGCGAGGGCGCGGTCGACATGCCGATGTGATGGAACAAGAGCGTGTAGCCGTCGCCCTGAGCGCGCGCGACCTTGCCCGCACCGATGGTACCGCCAGCGCCGCCGACGTTTTCAATGATCAAGGAGCCCTTCATTTGCGTGCCCATGACCTGTGCCAACGAGCGCGCTACAACATCAGTCGGGCCACCTGCCGCGAATGGCACGATCACCGAAACAGGCTTCTCGGGATACGCCGCAAACGCGCCCATTGAGGCGACTGCGAAGCCAACGGCTGCAGCCAGTATCGATATTCTTTTCATCATTTCAGAACTCTCTGCTTTGAATTGCTATGTTGCGTTCTTTGAACGCGCCAAGCGGGCATTTGTTGACCTATGTTCTATTTTAAGAGCGCGAAGGCCCATTTCATGCGGGTTTCCACTCGCCGGGTTTCCACTCAAGACCGACGCCGCGTTCTCCGGAACCGACTGTAAAGGTATTCGCTGTCGCAATGCCAATGATCGCCACAACCGTTCTACCGCAGGTCAGGATAGGCCAGCGTTCGCGCTGCCACGGTGGCACGCCTGCGTTTTGAAAAATGTTTTTGATCGTGACGTGACCTGAGCGCGGCGAGAGTTCGATAGCATCACCCACTTCGCGCATCCGCAGCGTCCAGTTTTCGCAAGCGAGCGGCAGGCGTAGCGCATTTGCATCGTGCGACTGGATCGAGCTGACGTGCCCTGCAACGCCGCGATCACCCTGCAAAAGCAACTCGGATTGGCCGCGCCATGCGCACGTCTGCCATCGCGGAACATCTCGAACAACCCAAGCTGCGCCGCGATAGACGCGGATTGTCGTGCTGCCGTCAGCGCACTGCAAGCAAATTGATTGAGTAGGCTCAACGCTCGCTAGCTGTTGCAACCATTCGCGCAGCGTTTCGGTGCCCGGAACATCAACGCTGGATTTGGCGAGCCAGTAGCGCAACACGTTGGCTCTTCGCGGGCGGGACAACGCGTTGAACGCCGCCAATTGCAGCGCACCGTTCGCGACACACGGGATGGCATCTATGGTGGCCAAATTCTCCAGCAGCATTGCCGCATCCGTCTGATGTGCGGCGGCGCGCGACAGCGTGATTTCCGCTGACGGAAACGCACGAATCAATTCGGGCCAGACCTGGGCGCGCAGCCGGTTGCGTGCGAAGCGAACGTCTGTATTACTCTCGTCGTCCACCCACCTCAGCGCATGCGAAGCCGCATAGGCGTTGATCGCAGCTTTCGACACGCCGAGCAAAGGTCGCTCGTAGCGACCGACTATCTCCGGCATCGCGGCAAGCCCAGGTGCGCCTGCGCCACGCAACAGTTGCAACAAAACCGTTTCCGCCTGATCGCGCGCGTGATGCGCTAACAGGACGATTTGTGCATCAACTTTATCGAGTGATTCGTAGCGTGCGGCGCGAGCCGCAGCCTCAAGGCCCATCCGCGAATTGCGATCAACATGAACGGGGAAAATTGTGAACGGCACCTTCAGGGCAGCGCAAATTCCTTGGCAATGAACAGCCCATGCATCCGCATTCGGGCTCAAGCCGTGATGAACGTGATGTGCGCTCAAAATCCATGGCGCAACCAGCGAATCGCGCAGCGAGGCCACCGCATGCAACAACACCACAGAATCGACACCGCCCGACAGCGCAACACAAATCCGTGCGCCGCCTGTCCATGACGCAGCAGCGCGCTTGACGGCCTCATCAACCGCCGCGCCGTTGCCGTTATCCCGGAGTTTTGAAAGCACCATAGTCCGCCAATCGCTCGCGCCGCAGCGACAGGCGCTTGTCGGGCGTGAGGGCGACGAGGCGGGCGAGTTCTTCGACCAGCACTTTCTTCAGATTGCCCATCATCGTCACCGGATCGCGATGCGCGCCGCCCGCAGGCTCAGGCACGATGTGATCAATCAGACGTAGAGACTTCAGGCGTTGTGCCGTGATGCCCATGTTCTCCGCCGCCTCAGGCGCACGCTCTGCACTCTTCCACAAAATCGATGCACAACCTTCGGGCGAAATCACCGAATAAGTCGCGAATTGCAGCATGATGGTAACGTCGCCAACCGCGATGGCGAGTGCACCACCGGAGCCGCCTTCGCCGATGACGGTGACGATGATCGGGGTCTTGATTTGCGCCATTTCAAAAAGGTTTCGACCAATCGCTTCCGACTGTCCACGCTCTTCGGCACCAACGCCGGGATAGGCGCCAGGCGTATCGATAAAGGTGAAAATCGGCAGTGAAAATTTATCCGCCATCTTCATCAGGCGCAGTGCTTTGCGATAACCCTCGGGGCGCGGCATGCCCCAGTTGCGCAGGACTTTTTCCTTCGTGTCGCGGCCTTTTTGATGACCGATCACCATGCAGCTTTGGCCGTCAAATTTGGCCAGCCCGCCGACGATTGCGGCATCATCGGCGTAGGTACGATCCCCGTGCAATTCCACAAATTCCGTAAACAAACCACTGGCATAATCAAGCGTATACGGACGCTGCGCATGGCGGGCGACCTGCGCGACTTGCCACGGGTTTAGTCTGGCATAAATTGCCTTGTTGAGATCGGCGAGCTTCTTGGTTAATTTTTTAAGCGCGTCGGACGCGTCGAGTTGATCGACACCGTGGTGCAGTTCGCTGAGCTCATCAATTTTCGATTGCAACTCAGCGAGGGGCTGCTCGAAATCAAGATAGATTTGTTTTGCCATGCCCGGAATTGTAGGCGTGCAGGGTTAACTACTCGGCGTCATTCTCGCTTCAAGCGGGAATAGAGAAAGGTCGCGAACAGATACACGATCGCAGAGCTCAAAGTGCGCCACCGTCTGCATCCCCGGCTGGCGCTGAGGGTGACGTCAAAAAACAGTGTTCACTTCCGGTCACGCGGGGCAAGAACGCCGTCTTCTTTGCTGTCCGGCAACGGCGCAAAGCGCGCCGCCAGCATCATCAGACCAGCGAAAATCATGAGTAAAGGAATAATCAGCCGCGAGCGCCAGCCCAGATCAAAATAGCCGTACCAGCCGATGCCCATCGCGATCAACACCGGGCCAGCAACGAGCGATTTTTTGGTGAGTCCATCGAGCACCATGATAGCGACGCCAGCGACCACCAGCGCGATGGCAACGAGCGTGTTCCAGTCCGGAATCCAGCCGTAGTTCCAGCCCAGTGCGGCGAGTCCGCCAGCAATAAGAACGACCGGTAGGGTAGCGTCGCGCATCGGCGTTTCCTTCAACGTGGTTTTTGGATGCGCTGATTCTGGTCGTTTCTGTCCAGACACGCAAACGGGGTGCAAAAGTCGCGGGATTTGAGCTTATCGGCTTCGCCTGGCGGCATGTTGCTTGCTCTCTGCATGCGCCATCCCAATTTTCCATTAGCAATACTTTGTCGGCCGGTCGCCGGAACTTCGCCGCTGCAACCGGCTCTATGCTCCATGAAATCACGCGGCATTTCGCCCAATCCTGTTCGCCATCATCGTCCTCGGCATTGGCATGCGCTTGCTGCCAGCTTGCTCACGGCGATTTGCGCCACTAGCGCGATTGCGCAGGCGTTAGCAAGCGACCCCGCATCGGTCGCCCCAACGCGAGCGACGAGCGCGGAGCCCGTTCACAACCCTGTTTTCCGCACCGTCGACATGTTATGGAACGACGCCAGTCGCAAGCGTGACATTCCGGTGCGCCTGTATTGGCCCGCGGGCGCGAGCCCGTCCACAGCGGTGCCACTGGTCGTTTTCTCGCACGGACTGGGCGGCAGCAAAAACGGGTACTCGTACCTAGGTCAGCATTGGGCAAGCCTCGGTTTCGCCAGCCTCCATGTGCAGCACGCGGGTAGCGACCGCGCGGTGTGGGGTGGCAACATTTTCTCGCTGGTGAGTAACGTCGTTGCTGCGGCCAGCGAATCTAATGCGATTGATCGTGCGAAGGACGTGTCATTCGCTATCACGTCGATGCTCGCATCGGAAGATTTCGGCCCGTCGATTCAGGCCAACGCGATTGCGGTCGCCGGACATTCGTACGGCGCCAACACGGCCCTCCTCGTCGGCGGCGCAACAGTCGAGCGCGACGGCAAATCGCTGTCGTTTCGCGATGATCGCGTGAAGGCGCTGATATTGATTTCCGCGCCGCCGTTTGCGGGCGAGGGCGACATGGTCAACGTGCTCGGTGCGATCAAGGTGCCGACGTTGCATGTGACAGGCACCGACGACGTGATCCGTGTGCCGGGCTACTACTCCGACCTCGTGGACCGTATCAAAGTGTTCGACGCCGTCAACGCGCCGGACAAAGTGCTCACCGTGTTCAAAGGCGCGACGCACAGCATCTTCACTGATCGCACTGGAGCTGCCAGTGTGGAACTCAACTCGGTGGTGAAACGGGCGACACGCGAACTTTCAGGTGTGTTTCTGAAAAGTGTGCTCGCTGGCGCGCCGGGCAAGTCGGTGACCGATTGGCTCACTGCGCAGAAGGCGCTATTTGATCGCTACAGCGGTGCGGTTCGTGGCGGAGGAGGCTAGATCGTAGTGACGCGACAGGTGTATTTTGACGTACACCTTTCTCCTATGATCTAGGGTGGGCGGGGGATGAAGTCGCCTTTTTTACTTTATCGACTTTATAAAAAATGAGCCATTAGCCCCCGTAAAACATAGCGCCTAGAGATAAGCCATTGAAGCGTAACGCATACTAATAAGGCCTTCAGATTTTGCGTTCGGCACGGCAAACAGCGGTCCGTCACTTTTCACATCAAACTCCACCCGATGCGCTCGCAGTTCCGCCATAGCCGCGCGGCCACTCAGCTTGCCTAGGTTCAACGCGCGGGACTCGTCCTCGACGTACCAAAAGCCGACGCCGAAGCTTTGAAACTGACGCTGTCCGATAAAGCTCTCGTGCAAGCGCTTAACGCGGCAGTGACGGTGATCGCTCTCAATGCGATCCATGGCCTCCAGCACGTCTTCGCGACCGCCCTCAAGCACCTGAATGAAATGCTCTCCGTCGAACAAGAGCAGTCCCGTGATGCCCTTCGCGTTATTGACCTGCCGCGCTTGCGTCAGAATGTCGGCGATGGAAGTCGGGGGAGTCTCTGGAGAGAGCTCACTGATGTAGAGTAGTTCGTAGGTTGGCACAATATAGGCAATCTAAATATGTGACGGCAATGTAGTGGTCGATTTCTTCATCACCTACATCAAAAGATATAGAAGCGACAAATGTCTAAATTGCGCCAACTCGCCAACCGCCCTGACTGCCCGCCGGCTTGTACGCAATGCATGCTCCGAAAGTCCGACGCCTTTACGCCCATGACGGTCAGCCAGTTGCGCTACATCGAGGGGATGCGCAGCGATCGCCTTGGGTATTCAGCGGGCAGCCAGATAGAGCCGGAGAATCAGCGGGCGAAGGCGCTGTACACCCTGTATTCCGGTTGGGCGTTTCGTTTCAAATCGCTGTCCGACGGTCGGCGGCAGATTCTCAACTTTCTGCTGCCCGGCGATTTGATCGGTTTGCAGGAGCAATTTTCCGATGGCCCTTCGCATGGCGTTGATGCGCTGACGGACGTCACGTTGTGCGTGTTCCCGCTGACGAAATTGTGGGATCTTTATCGTGATCATCCGAACCTTGCCTACAGTGTGACGTGGTTGGCCGCGCGCGAAGAAAGCAACGTTGATGAGAACTTGTTAAGCACCGGACGGCGCAACGCGGTCGAGCGGATTGCCGCTTTGTTGCTTCACCTGCATCGTCGGGCAACGCGTCTGGGCCTTGCTGATCGTGCCGACAATGGTTCGATTGCATTCCCGCTGACGCAGTCGCATATTGCCGATGCACTCGGCTTGTCGCTCATCCACACCAATCGGTCATTGCGCAGGTTGCATCGCGCAGGCTTGCATCACATCGAAGCAGGTCGCCTGACCATTCTTAATCCGAAAGCGCTGGAGCGGCTGTCTGAATATTATGACCAGCCGACGCGCCAGGTGCCGTTGATTTAGTGCGGTCGCGTTGCCGGATGGCGCTGATTTAAACCAGCGCTCGGGCACCTCACACGTCGTTTTTGGCCGACCAAAAATTGCGCCTAATGCCGCCGCTGCAGACGATGTCGCTGTAGGCATTCGCCCACAAGCAATCGCTCCGTCGTACGACATACAGCCTGGTCCAGGAAATTTAGCCTTACTTTAGTCGTGACGTTGCCTCCATGCAGCGTCATCGAGCTCTCTATTACTTTAAGGAGTTTGCGATGCACCCAAGTCCGGACAAGAATTTCACGAGTGACGACAACGCGTTGTCGTCAGGTGTTCGCGCGAGCATTAGCCCCAGCGTGCCGCCCGAAGGCAGCGAAGGCGTGTTGCCGTTGCCGTCGCATGAATATCCCGATACTGACATGGAACCAGACAAACCCAGTCGCGCCGGTCAAATCGGCGAGCGCAGCTACGAAGGCACGGACGGTTACGCGAAGCGCATCAAGTCCTACCTTCGCACTCACGATGCAGACAAGGCAGCAGCCGCAGCCGCGCCCCTTTCCAAAAGCGATGCGCGCGACATGCTGGCCGCTGAGTTCGAAGCTGCGAGCCGTTCCAAAGCGCCGGGGCAGTGATTTCAACCCGTTCTCCGTCAAAGGCACCTCTAATAATTCATTTGTGGGGCGCATTGTGTCGTCGCGCGGTGCTCGCGCTTTTGGCAAATGAGCTCGCGTACCACGGCGTACGCTGCGGTTGCTGCGCTCCGGGCTCCTAGCACTGCATCCCCAAAAACGAATTATTAGAGGTGCCCTCATTTCAATCCGCTACGTTTTCGTAGCAAGTTCAAGTAATTTTTTTAAGGAAAGCCCCATGAAATTTAAATTCATCCCAACTATGGCGCTCCTCGCTATGGCGATGGTGGTACCGGCGCAGGCCCTGACCAAAGCGGAATACAAAGCCGCAGACAAAGTGCTTGATGGCGACCGCACTGCGGCCATCACATCGTGTTCGCCCATGTCGGGCAACGCGAAATCGATATGTGTACTCGAAGCCAAAGGCAAATACAGCATTGCCCGATTCGAGCTGGACGCGCAATACAAACCCAGCGCCAAAGCCACCATGAAAGTGCGCGACAAACGTGCGGACGTGAACTATGACATCGCCAAGGCCAAATGCAAAGATTTAAGCGGCAATCCAAAAGACGTTTGCATCAAGGACGCCAAGGCCGCCAGGGTCGCGGCGAAGGCTGATGCGAAGGTAGCCAAGGTCGCCTCGGAAGCTAAAACAGACGGCACCAAAAAAGTGGTTGCCGCTCGCAAAGACGCAATGGAAGACAAATCCGATGCGGCGTACGCAGCCGCGAAAGAGCGTTGTGACAGTCTCGCGGCTGACGCGAAAACACGTTGCGTGAACGACGCCAAAGCCAAGTTTGGCAAGAGTTAATTGCTCAGTTGTAACCGGCGAAAACGCAATGCATTTGGATCAATTGAAAGGTTTGCGTCGGTAAATCGCTGGCCTGTCGTTACAGGTGTGCGGACACGCGCTTCGCGATGAAAAATGCATCGCGAAGGGCAGGGCGTTGCGTTTGCGCGGCTACATTCAGGCGCGCCTTGGCAGCGCGATGAAAATGGGCCAACGCCGTACGCGGCAATGGTTGGTAGCGCGCAGCTCGCATGGTTCAGCTTCAGGGCCCCGCGTAATTTAGCGATATGCGCAAAGCAAACATCGCAAAAAATTAATCACACGTACGTCGACACGATTTGACATCGATTGCACCTTGCAATACCAAGTCGGCGGTACGTCTATCTTCGGCCCCGCGCGTATGATCAGCATGGCACCTGAAGAGAGGCATTCTGTCCACCAACCCGATGACTTAGACGCTAGCAAGCGCCCAGGCTCGAACGGCGCTTTACTGCCTCGGACGCGAGTCACCCACATCCACATATTCCCAAGCGTCATGCCCGATCGGATGCTTCTTGAACCCCATCATCCAGGGCTGTTCGACGTAGTACTGCACGTCGTGCCACGGAGCGATCCACGGCGCGTAATATTTCACCAGGTCTTCCATCTCGTTGATGATGCGGTTTCGCTCTGCGCTGTCGGGTAGTTTGGTGATTTTTTCGTAGCGCTCATCGAACGCTTTGAGCTTGAAGCGCGAATAGTTTTCACCGCCGGGAATCGCGTTGCCGCCCCACAGCGTTTGGTGGAAATTTTCGGCGTCGGGATAGTCGGCGTTCCAGCCTTCGCGCGTCATCTTGGCCCGTCCTTCGCGTGCGGCCTTACGCATGTCGGGAGTCTTCGCGGTTTCGATGGCGAGCTTGATGCCGATGGCGTCCATCGATTTCTTCCACAGCTCGGCCAGTTGCCTCTCGATCAACGTGGTGCGCGAAATATAGGGAACAACGAGCGGTGAGCCATCGGGCATTTCGCGGTAACCGTCACCATCGCGATCCTTGTAGCCGAAGCGATCCAGGAGAGCGCGAGCCATTTCGGGATCGTACTGATGAGCGCGTGGGCGCTTGGGCTGATAGCCCGTGAGATCAGGCGGCGTGATGCCGTTGGCCGCGATGCCATCGCCCTGAAAGACCACGTTGATTTGATCATCAAGCGAGAAGCCCATCGACATCGCACGGCGCAGCGCAATTTTTTCCAGCGTGTAACCGCCGGTGATCGGGTCGGTCATGTTGAACAGCGTGTACCAGATATTCGGCGTTGGGCGCGGTGCCAGACGAATGCCTTTTTGCGCGAACTCGGGCTTGAGTTTGTTGCCATTTTTGGCGACGTTGGTCATGGCGGCGGGCAGGATCGGGAGATAGTCATGTTGCCCCGACAGGAACGCGAGCCACGCAGCCTGACCTTCTTCGATCACATAAATTTCGACGCGGCCAATCGCTGGCACGGGCTTGCCTTTCATCGATTTGATGAGGGGCTGATCTTCTGGCGCGGCAGAGCTCCAGTCCCAGGTGCGCTGGCGATACGTGGGATTGGCGATCAATACGGTTTTGTTGCTGCGCTGGTATTCGGATAGTGAGAGTTGATAGGCACCGGTGCCGACCGGATGCGCGCCGATCTCCTGTCCGTAAAACTCCACCACCTCGCGCGCAGCCGCACCGGTACTGGGCATGGCAAGGATGTAGTTGAAGTTGTAGTCAGTCACTTTAAGGCGAATGCGCAGCGTGTAGCGATCCACGATTTCGAGTCCGGCAAACGGCGCGTCGTAATCGAATTTGCCCGACTTGACGGCGTCGGCGCGCGCTTCATCGCCGCCGATCAGTTTGCCGTCAACGAGGAATTGCCACGGCGATTTCACTTTCGGGTCGAGCAGGCGTTTGAGCGAATACGCGTAATCGGCAGCCGTTAATTCGCGCGGGTTGCCCTTGAATGCCGCATCGTTCGCGAAGAAGATTCCCTTTTGCACTTTGCACAGAAACGTCGCGCCGTTATCGCTGATGATCGGCAGCGCCGCGAGCGTGCGCGGCACCAGTTTCAGGGGCCGGGCGAGGTAGTCATATTCGAGCATCGGCTCGATGATGCGCTCACCAACGCTCTGCGACGCGGCGTCGGAAGCGAAGGCGTTATCGAAACTCGTTTCGGCGATGGAGAAGGACAGGCGCAGCGTCTTGTTGGCGTCGGCAGCGTGTGCGACTGCAGCGCTGAGCAGGAGCGCAGCAACCGAAAAAAATACGTAAAAAACGGAGCGGCGAAATGTTGATGAGAGCGCGATCTGCATACAGCGGACAATCCAGAATTAAGTGCAAGCCAATGCTAGCCCGGAAGGAGAATCGCGCATTCCGGGAACGCCGGGAGAACCAGGGGAACCGCGCCGGAATATGCTTCGCTCGATCAGGGTTAGGTGCGAGACAATGATGGTCGATCTGCACGAAAAATACCGTCATTCGGATGTATCAGCTTTTTAATGCAATCACCATTTCACTAGGGCTAGACGCCATTTTAATAAAATATCGACTTAAGCTTTTTTTTGAGTTCAGCCCATGTATAGCAAGCATTTCATGTAAAAGTTGATCGGTGATTCATCGGCTGCTACAGCTAATTTTTGTAGGCTCCGAGTCGTTCACGCTTCAAGGAAACTCACATGCAACATCCACAAAATCACTACGACATTGGCCTCGAAAAAAACGCTGCGAACTTTGTTGCGCTGTCGCCGCTGTCCTACATCGAGCGGGCCGCGCATGCGTATCCCGAGGCACTGGCCGTGATCTACGGCGAGCGTCGGCAAACCTGGCGTGAGACCTATGCACGCAGCCGCCGCCTCGCCTCCGCACTCGTAGCGCGTGGCATCGTCGCCGGTGACACGGTGGCTGTGATGTTGCCCAACGTGCCCGCGATGTTCGAGGCGCATTTCGGCGTGCCAATGTCCGGTGCCGTGTTGAACACCTTGAACACGCGCCTCGATGCCGAGGCCATCGCCTTCATGCTGCAACACGGCGAGGCGAAGGTGTTGCTCACGGATCGTGAATTTTCGGGGGTCGTCGAAAAAGCGCTCGCGCTGCTCGGCGACAAAGCGCCGTTCGTAATCGAAGTGGAAGACGCTGCGGCACCGGCAGGCAAGCGGCTGGGAGCGGTGGACTATGAATCGTTTCTCGCCAACGCAGGCGGCAACCACGATTGGCAGCTGCCGCACGACGAATGGGACGCCATCGCGCTCAATTACACCTCGGGCACGACGGGTAATCCGAAGGGCGTGGTCACCCATCATCGCGGTGCGTATCTGAACGCGGCGAGTAACGTGATTTCATGGAGCCTGCCGCACCACGCGATCTATCTGTGGACGCTGCCGATGTTTCATTGCAACGGCTGGTGTTTCCCGTGGACTATCGCGCTCATCGCGGGCACCAATGTCTGCCTGCGCCGCGTCGATCCGGCGCTGATTTTTCCGCTGATTCGCGAGCATCGCGTGACGCACCTCTGTGGCGCGCCGATTGTCTACAGCATGCTCATCAACGCGCCAGTCGCACTGCGCGACGGCATCACGCACACGGTGGCAGGGCTCATCGCGGGTGCCGCGCCACCGGCGGCTGTGATTGAAGGCTGCGAGGCGGCAGGCATCGATCTGACACACGTGTACGGCCTCACCGAAACTTACGGCCCGGCAGCGGTCTGCGCCAAACAATCATCATGGGCGGCACTGCCCGCAGAGGAGCGCGCGCGACTCAATGGTCGGCAGGGTGTAGCCTATTCGCTGCAGGAGGCGGTGCGTGTGCTCGATCCGGAAACGATGCTGCCGGTGCCCGCCGACGGCGAGACGATGGGCGAGATTTTCTTTCGCGGCAACGTGGTGATGAAGGGTTATCTTAAAAACCCCGCTGCGACGCAGGAGGCCTTTGCCGGTGGTTGGTTTCACACCGGCGATCTGGCTGTCATGCAGCCCGACGGCTACGTAAAGATCAAGGATCGCAGCAAGGACATCATCATCTCGGGCGGGGAGAATATTTCATCGATTGAGGTCGAAGACGTGCTGCACAAACATCCCGCCGTGATGCTCGCGGCAGTGGTCGCGCAGCCCGACGAGAAATGGGGTGAAGTGCCGTGCGCCTTCGTCGAGCTGAAGCCGGGGCACAGTGCAACGGCGGATGAAATCATCGTGTTCTGCCGCACTGCGCTGGCGCGATTTAAAGTGCCGAAGCGGATCGTGTTTGGTGAGTTGCCAAAAACGTCAACCGGGAAGATCCAGAAATTTGTGTTGCGGGCGAAAGCGCACTCGGCGGCGGCGATTGGCTGAAGGGCACCTCTAATCATTCGTTTTCCTGATTAGTTACGTGCCTCAGATAAAAAACTGTCATCTGAGCATCGCGAAGGATCAGTATGCCCACAGACGCGCTCACCGCGAGGTTTCGCGTATGACTCCGGATGTTTCGCCTCGCTCAACATGACAGTACGGGTTTCAGGGCTTCTGTCTGAGGCAAGTAACTAATCAGGTTCGTTTTTGGGGATGAGTGCTAGGAGCCCGGAGCGCAGCAACCGGAGCGTACGCTCTGGTACGTGATCTCATTCGCCAAACGCGCGAGCTCCGCGCGACAATGCAATGCGCCCCGCAAATGAATTATTAGCGGTGCCCTGAATCTGAATAGGCTGGCGCATCGGGTGGCTCGCTAGCAACGGCGCAGGCGAGTGTCAGCTCGCCACGGGTGCCTCGACCGGCTCCAGTACATGAATGACGCGACCGGCGACCCAGTCCTTAACGGACGCGCCGTAAGCCTTCATGTGCGGCGAGACCGCGTGCGCTTGCAGCGCCGAGAGGCTCGCCCACTTCTCCACTACTACAAAAGTATCGGAACCGACTGTGCCGCGTGACGGTGGCATGCCTTGCGCGTCAACCGTCGCGCCGTATTCAATGCAACCGTCCTCAGCGAGTACGGCATGCACGTTGGCGTTGAACGCTGCGAGCACTTTTTCGCGCTGGCCGGGCTGGGCGGTGATGAGGGCGATGACGTGGATCATGGATTTCCTGTTCTTGAGGTGAAATTGAGTACGACCATTCTGTGACCACACCCGCGTCAGACCGGAATCTGCCCCAGCACCGTGCACCGCCGGATCACGCGGCCTTGCGTTGCCGTGTCATAAGTCGTGGCGCGATGCATGAGACAGCGGTTGTCCCACGCGATCATCTGCCCGACTTTCCACGTGTGCTCATAGGTCAAATCGGGATGCACGGCGAGCAGGTTTAGCTCATCAATCAGCGCGCGGCCTTGGTCGTAAGGCATGCCGATGATGGATTCGGCGTGGTCGCCCAAGTACAAGCATTTGCGCCCAGTGTCGGGATGGGTGCGCACGACGGGATGATCCACCGGCGGCACCAACGCGCGCTGCGCGTCAGTCATCGGTTCATGACCGTGCCGACGATTGCGTGAGAAGTCCAGATTGTGCATGGCGCGCATACTGGCAATCCGTGATTTCCATTCGGGGCTCAGACGTTCGTACGCGCCGTACATGTCGCAGAACAACGTGTTGCCGCCACTGTCCGGCATCACTTCACCATAGATGATCGTGGCGTGCCCCGTGACGCGCCGCCACGAGCCATCGGTGTGCCAGATCAGCGTGCCCTGATCGGGGTGTTTGCCATTCGGCTTGCCGTTCTCATCAAGATTCGACAAACGATAAAGCTCGGGAAAACCGCCTGCATGATATTGATTCATGACGTGAATCTGCACCTCGCCGAAGCATCGTGCGAACGCGACCTGACGCGCGGGTGGCAACTCGCCGGGTGAGAACAGCAGCACTTGATAACGCAGAAACGCGTCGTGAATCTGTCGGAAAGTATCGTCGTCGAGATCGCGTGAAAAGTCGACGCCGAAGATCCCTGCACCGAGATTTTTCGTGAGCGGTCGGATCGTGATTTGTTCCGCATCTTGAACGACAGCACCCATGATTCAGGCTCCTTAATAATTACAACGACGGACAGATATATCCGGTGCCGCTGGGTGACTTAAAGCACCCCACCGATTCCGGCAGCAACTGCTTCGGCAGCCACAAAACGATATCCGGAAACAGCACCACGAAGGCAATCGTCAGCAGGAATACCGCGTAAAGCGGCAACGAACGCACCACCGCTTTACTGAAGCTGACCCCGACATATTTCGACGCCACCAAAAGTGACAATCCATACGGCGGCGTGATGAGCCCGAACACGAGTGTGGTGATGATGACCACGCCCATGTGCAGCGGATGAATATTGCCGACTTCGGTCAGCTTGTTGATGATGGGCATGAAGATGATGATGGCGGGAACCGCATCGAGAAAATCCCCCACGATCACAAACAGCACCACCAGCAGGAACATGATCATCGCGCCGTCGTTGCCCGCGATGCCGGTGATGAACGTCGCCACGATGTCCGGCCCGCGAAGATAGGCCACCATCCAGCCAAAGGTCGATGCCGCAGCGACAGCGGCCAGCGGCAGCGAATACAGCAAGCCCGCGTACATGAAATCTCGCGGTAGCTCGTACACATGACGCGGTCGATACACTGGGATCAGCACTGCGAGGATGTACACGCAGGCGATCATGCCCGCCTCGGTTGGCGTGAACCATCCACTCAGGATGCCGCCCATGATGATCACCGGAATTACCAGCGGCAGCGCGGACGCGCGCGTCGCACCGGCGATCTCGGCAAACGAGGCGCGCTGCTTCTTGATGCCGACCGGCCCCCAGAAATAGCTGTACACCATGAGTCCGATGCCGATCAGTACGCCTGGCACCACACCGGCGAGAAACAGGCCGCCGATGGACACGTTGCCTGTCGCTCCGTATACGATGGCCATGATCGACGGCGGAATCAGGTTCGCCATCGTTGACGCCGACGCAATCAACGCCGCCGTGAACGCACGGTCATAACCTTCCTTATCCATTTCCGGCGCAACGGTGCGGCTCAACACGGCAACGTCGGCCGTGGACGAGCCCGAGATGCCCGCGAAGAACATGCTGAACAAGGTCACCACTTGCGCGAGCCCGCCGCGCATATGCCCGACCAGTGTTTGCGCGAGCCGGATCATTCGCTGCACTACGTCACTGGAGGCCATCAGCTCGCCCACCAGCAGGAAAAACGGCACTGCAAGCAGCGCTTCGGAATCAATGCCGTGGAAGAGTTGCCCTACCATCGACTGCATACTGATCGGCGTGAATTGCACGGCCACCAGCACGCCCGCGATCAAAGCGAACGACACTGGCACGCCCATGTAGCCAAAGGTCAGAAACAAAGTGGCCATCAGCACCAATATCGCGCCGCCGCTCATTTGGCTGCTCCGGCTGCCGCGACGGGTTCATCCACGATGTTGTCCATGTCTTCGGGGCCTTCAAAGCCGTGCTTCCAGCCGTTGACCAATTGCTCGATGGTGAAGAGGGCGATCAATACACCAGCGATGGGCACGATTCCGGTGTACACAGTCAATGGAATCAGTGACGGCATGCGAAAGCTGCCAAGGTCAAGCATCGCGTTTTGCCAACCAAAAAAGACCAGCGCCAGCGCAACAGCAAGCACGATCAAGCGGTTGGCAACCTCGATGGCGGTTCTGGGGCCACGGGTCATTCGCTTGGTAATTTCAGTCAGATAAAAATGGTCGTTCCTTCGCGTGGCTGCGGCCATACCGATGAACACGCCCCATGCAAAAAACGCCGTTGTGACCTGCTGCAACCAGACCCAAGGCGCGCCAAGGACGCGGGTGACGACGTCGCAGAACACCGCCAGCGTGAACATGAAGATGCATATCCCGCAGCACACCATGAGCACCGCTTCAAGCCAATCAAAGGCTCTCCATTTAAGATGGCGATGTCGCGGCAGGATCAGCGCTCGAAAATTTGTATCAGACATCGATTCGCAACTCCAATAATCAGTGAATTGTTTTGATCCCGGCAGAGGCTGGAATCCAGATCGAAAGCGCGCCAAGTTGAGTGCGCGATTTCGAAACTCGCGATGCGTGGGCGACACGTTGCCCACGCTGAGAAGGTAGCGAAATGCCTGGCGCGACGCGCTGCTACTACTTGACCTCGCGCACCAGCTTCAGAATCTTCACCGCATGCGGGCCAAGCTCCGCCGCCAGTTGATCCTGAATCGGCGCAGCTGCCTTGATGAAACCGCTCTTATCGACGTTCTCGACCACCTTGACGCCGAGCTTTTTCAGCTTCTCGGCGGAGTCTTTTTCCAGTTGCATCGCCATGGCCGGTTCTTTTTGCGATACTTCTTCTGCTGCCGCTTGAACCCAGCGTTGCTGTTCGGGCGACAGGCTGTTCCACGTCTTCTCGCTGATCCACATGCAATTGTTGTTCGCCTCGTGTTCAGTCAACGAGAGCACCGGCGCTACCTCGTAGTGCTTGTTGGCCAGATACACATTGACGCCGTTTTCGGCCATGTTGACGACACCGGTTTGCAGCGACGTATAGACGTCGCCAAACGGCATGTGTACAACCTGCGCACCGTACGCCGGAAAGTGCGTGTCCTCGGTTTTTGTAGCTTGCACGCGTATTTTCTGCCCCTTGATATCGGCCACCGACGTCACATCTTTTTTGCTGTAAATATTGCGCAAACCCATGGTGAGCAAGCCCAGCGTGCGGGCTCCCGTGACTGACTCTTTGACCATGTCGCGAAACGCCGCCGCCACGCCCGGATCAGCGAGTGACTTTGCGAGATGATTCTGGTCGCGAAAAATAAAGTGCAACGAGAACACGCCAGCCTGAGGCGCGATGGTCGAGGCGTTTGCCGTCGACGTAATGACGAAATCAATGTCACCGGAGCGCATCTTTTGCAGCATCACGGGCTCTTGCCCAAGCTGCGCGCCCGGGAACTGATTAATGCTCATCTTGCCGCCGCTTAACTCCTTAAGCTTGGCGTCAAAGATGTTTGCCGCTATTCCATACGCCGTCGTGGGCGGCTGATCGTAAGCAAAGCTGAACGAGCGGTTTTGCGCCGCCGCGCCGCCGACCCAAAGCATTGCCGCGCTGATCGCTGTGGCGACCCATGTGCCGAAAAATACTCTTCGTTCCCTATGACCGGTTTTCATGTCGCAGCCTCCTTTTGACATCGCTGGTTGTCTGTTGTCTGCCCTTTGTGAGGGGCGGTCTGACTATAGCGGCGCGCCGCGGCGAACGCAATGACCAGCGGGTTCGGAAACTGAGTCGTTGAACGTTGTCGCCCGTTCCCCCTGCCGGAGAGTGCAAAGGGAGGCGAGGCGATCAAGCCGCTTTTCGCTGTAACGACTACGACATTGGGGCTGGCGGTCAAATTGCTGCAAAGTCGACTTTTCGAGAAATTAGCTGCCAGCAATCGTGAAATAACGCCTGTATCGAAAAGCTGATAGATTTCGAGCGTTTCATCCGTGCCGCGCAAACCCGCCGCAGCATGAAACAATGCGGCTATGAAAGCTGAACTTCGCATCCCGGATCACGTTCCCATCGCCTACAGCACGCGTGGCGGTCACGTCGAAAACATGTTTTACGGCTCCATCGCCGTCGTTGACCACGAAGGCAGCCTGATCGCCAGCGTTGGCGATGTTGATGCCCCGATCTTCACGCGTTCCGCGCTGAAACCGTTGCAGGCTTTGCCTTTGGTAGCGAATCCGCGTTTCTCCGAGTACGGATTGACGCCGCAAGAGATCGCGCTGCTTTGTTCGAGCCACAACGGCGAGCCGATCCACGCCGAAACCGCCGAGCGTCTGCTCGCCAAAGTCGGCCTGAGCGACGCCGCGCTGCAATGCGGCAATCATGTTCCTTACTGGTACAAAACCAACGGCGTAGCCCCCGAGCCCGGCAAGCGCTGGAGTTCGCTGTTTCACAATTGCTCGGGCAAACATTCAGGCATGTTATTGCAGGCGAAATTGCTCTCCGCAGCGACGGAAACCTATCTTGAGCCGGACAGTCCCGTGCAATTGGCGATCCGCGATGCAGTGGCCTATGCCTGCGGGGAGCCTGATCCCAAAGCGATGGTGTGGGGGACGGACGGTTGCAGCGCGCCCAATTTCGCCGTGTCGCTGACCGCATTGGCGCGTGCATTCGCTTGGCTCGCGCGCCCGGAAGACGACGCGCGCTACGGCAGCGCGCCGCGCCAGTTGTTCGACGCGATGGCCGCGCACCCGGAAATGGTCTCAGGCGAAGGTCGCAACGATTTAGCGCTGGCCAAAGCCGGGCGCGGCGACTGGGCGAATAAAGTCGGAGCGGACGGCGTGCAGACGCTCGCCAGCCGCTCGCGCGGCATCGGTATCGCGGCGAAGATCAGTGATGGCAACCCGAAAGCGCTCATGCTGGCGTTTTGCAGTGTCCTAGAGCAGCTTGGCATGCTCGACGGCGCGGCGCGAGGCGAATTGAGGGCATGGATGGACGTGCCGATTAAATCGGTACGGGGCATTGAAGTCGGACGCTTTGAGCCTTATGTTCAACTTGTCCGACGATGAACTTTTGGTTCTGACAGACAGTCTGTGATTGAGACCGGATGCGTGATTAAGACCTTGCAGCCACGGCGAACAGAAAAACAAAGGGATGAACGCTGATGAGCGACCGCGCGGTCGACCAGGAACTCGTAGAACGTGTACAGGCGGGAGACAAGCGGGCATTTGACCTGCTCGTCCTCAAATATCAGCGCAAAGTACAGCGTCTGGTGTCCCGGTTCGTGCGCGACTCTGGCGAGGTAGATGACGTTGTGCAGGAGGCTTTTATCAAGGCTTACCGCGCGCTGCCAACCTTTCGCGGCGATGCCGCTTTCTACACATGGATTTACCGGATCGCGATCAACTGCGCCAAAAACTATTTGGCCAGTCCGGCGCGGCGAATTGTGCCCGCCAGCGATCTCATGTCGGAAGACGACGATGACATGGAATCTTTTGAGCGCAATGACGGTCTACATGACGTTGCGACTCCGGACGCCGAATATGCCAGCAAGCAGATTGCAGAAGCGGTAAACCGGGCGATGGCAGCGCTGCCTGATGATTTACGGACGGCAGTGACACTACGTGAAATTGAGGGCTTAAGTTACGAAGAGATCGCAGAGGCGATGGATTGTCCGATCGGAACGGTGCGCAGTCGCATCTTCCGGGCTCGAGAAGCAATCGCGACCGAACTGCGACCGATGCTTGGAACACGGGAAGACAGGAGATGGTAGAGATGGATACCAATACGGTACGGATGGACACCAAAATGAACACTTCGAATGCGTTGGTTGGGAACGACACCGCTTTTGCCTCAGATGCCACACGCGAGCAAATCTCGCGTTGGCTCGATGGCGACATTGCGTCCCACGAAATCGATCTAGCGATGAACGTTTTGTCGCAGGAAGAGGGCCGCTATTGCTGGGCCGAGATGCACTTCGTCGGCGACTGTATTCGCGGGCTGGAAAACACCCCCGTCGGTTGCGCGGATCGCATTCGCACGGCGCTCGCTTCCGAGCCCGCGATCATTGCCCCGGCGGGCAAGCGAATCCGTGAACAAAAGGCGATCAAGGAACGAAGCCTGTTTAGCGCCATGACTCATATGAGCCGTGGCGGTCGTGCGTGGGCGACGGCGGCTGCGGTTGCAGCGGTCGGCTTCGTCGGCACCGTGGTTTACAAGGATCAAACGGCTGCACCGCAAATGGCGAGCATGCCCGCCGTGGGTAATGCTGCGCTGGCGTCCAACGCGCCGACAGCGAAGCCGAACGCTGAGTTCAATGCCTATCTGCAAGCGCATCAGGAGAGCGCGGACATATCAAGTTTGTCGCCGATGCGACAGTACATGCGTCCCGCCGTGATTGTTCAGGCGCAATGAGTCTGCCGAGCGCCGTGATCCCTGTGAGCCCAACCAGCGAAGTAGAAAGAGACCTCTCGTGGCATTGACGTATACGGTTAACAGACTGTCGCAAGCCGGTTGGCACAGCCTGCGCGCGCTGCGCACCGCGCGCCGCTGGAAGCGACTGCCCATCCTCGCGGCAGCACTCACCAGCGCACCCGTGGCTCCGGTCGTGCTGGCGCAGTGGCCCGGTTCGGTCAGCGGCAACACACCTAATTCAGCGGCCACCTCGCAAGCCGTGCCGAGCGTTGGCCAGATTTTGCAGCAGGCCGCGAATGCAGCGGCAACGCTTAACTACAGCGGCACTATCACCTATAAACGTCGTGGTGCCGAAGAGACGTCTCGCATCGTTCACCTGTTTGAAAACGGTGTAGAGATGGAGCGTGTCACCACGCTTGATGGCCCTCCGTTTGAGGTGGTTCGCGTCAACGAAGAGCTAACTTGCTACATCCCCGAAGCGCGTTTGATGCGCATTGAGCCACGTACGGGACGTCAAGGCTTTCCGTCGTTGCTGCCTCGGCAAATGACGACGCTGGCGCAGCACTTCACCGTGAAGCGGCTTGAAATTGAGCGTGTGGCCGGCCATGACGCACAAGTCTGGGAATTTGCGCCGAACGACGAATTCCGCTTTTGGCACAAGCTCTGGACCGAGCTTAAAACCGGGCTCTGGCTGCGCGGTCGCGTGCTCGACGAAAATCGCAACGTAATCGAAGAAATTACCTTCAGTGACATCAAGATTGGCGGCAAAATTGATCGTGAACAAGTCAAATCGACACTCGCCAACAGTATTGCAAATTGGCGGGTTGACCGCAAACTGTCGGTGGGTGCGTTGAAGACGGATACCGGCTGGTTCGCTAAAGGATTGCCGGCAGGGTTTGTGAAAATTAGCGAGAATTTCATGCGGGCCTTACCCGGTCGCACGGAGCCCGTATCGCAGCTGGTGTATTCCGATGGTTTGACATCGGTGTCGGTGTACGCGGCGCCGTTGCCGCCGGGTGAACCACCGACGCTCGGCGCCACGGTGCAAGGTAGTCATCAGGTGTTTTCACGTCAGGCGAATGACCAGTTGGTGACCGCCTTCGGCGACGCCCGACCGGCAGCGGTCAAGGCAATCGCCAGTTCGTTAGTTCACAAGTAATCGAATAGTTTTTGTTGGTTAAACAAGTCAAGTTTTCAGGAGAAAAAACCGTGAAGAAGTCACTCATTGCCTCTCTGCTCGCGGTCGGCGCTTTAGGCGTCACCGTGGCCGCGTTCACAACGCCCCATGTGCCTGCTTTGGCGCAGGCTCAGGCGCAAGGACAATCAGCAGCCACTAGTGCACCCAATGCACCGCAAGGGCTGCCGGATTTCGTGTCCCTTTACGAAAACAACAGCCCCTCTGTCGTGTCAATCAGCGTCAGTTCGACGGTCGGAAAGAAAGCGCCAAGAGCGAGTGCCGATGGCACCGCACCTGATAAAGAAGATATGGAAGAATTCTTCCGTCGCTACTTTGGCCAGGGTGGGCAAGGCGGTCAAGGGGGACGCGCACCGCGCGAACAGCGTCGCCAGGGTGGCGGCTCTGGCTTCATCATTTCAGCGGATGGTCTGATCATCACCAACAGCCACGTCGTTGAAGACGCGGATGAAGTGCTGGTGAAATTGACGGACAAGCGCGAATTCAAAGCAAAGGTCATCGGCTCGGACAAGCGCTCCGACGTTGCCGTGATCAAGATTGAGGCGAAAGACCTTCCGGCTGTGCGTATCGGCAATCCAGACCGTTTGCGCGTTGGTGAATGGGTTGCAGCGATCGGGCAGCCATTGGGTTTTGAGAGCACGCTGACGACAGGCGTAGTGAGCGCCAAATCGCGTGCCAGCCGTGGTGCTGATACGACGGGCGATCTGGTGCCATTCATTCAACACGACGCGGCGGTGAACCCTGGTAACTCGGGGGGGCCGCTGTTTAACACGCGTGGCGAAGTGGTTGCTATCAATTCAATGATTGCGACCGTCAGCGGCGGTTTTCAGGGTATTTCGTTTGCGGTTCCAATTGATCTCGCGATGGATGTGGTCGGTCAACTACGCGCGGGGGGTTCGGTCAAGCGCGGCATGTTGGGCGTAAACATTGCTGCCGTTAGCCGCGACCTTGCGGACGCCTTTGGTCTACCGAAAGCGCAGGGTGCCCTAGTGTCTGGCGTGAACAAAGGCAGTGCGGCCGAAAAGGCGGGCATCAAAGAAGGTGATGTAGTTCTGAAGTTCAATGACCGCGTGGTGGATGATTCGCGCGATCTACCACGCTACGTTACGTCTTCCCGTCCGGGAACACCGTCGAAAATACAAGTGTGGCGTGACGGCAAGCCGGTTGATCTCACGGTGACACTGGACGAATACAAAGAGCAAACGCAGGTCGCTTCAAATGAGAAAGCAACGCCCAAAGCTGCCGTCGTTGCAACGCCCGACGCTAAAGACGACCGCCTTGGGCTGTCGTTTCGCGCGCCGAATGAGAAGGAGCGCGGCGCTGCCAAAGTTGCGTCCGGCGGTGCAGTGGTGTCGGATGTTACGGAAAAATCAGCAGCACAGGCGCTTGAAGAAGGCGACATTATTGTGGGCGTGACCCGCAAAGGCAAATCCACGGCCATTACCGGCCCGTCGCAGTTGGCGGAGTTGATCAAGAGTTCTGAAAAGGGCTCAACGCTCGCATTCCGCGTCAAACGCGCGACTGATCGCTCCGGTGGCGAGTATCGAGAATTCTTCGCGCCAGAGAAACTGCCGGAATAACCCTTACCGAAACACGCAAAGCCGCTAAAATCAGCGGTTAGCTTTGAGGAGGCCACGGGATGAGCGACCAGCTTTAACCCGGTGGCCTTTTCCTTTTTCACTATGCAGCACATACGTAACTTTTCCATCATCGCGCACATTGATCACGGCAAATCCACGCTTGCGGATCGTTTTATTCAGCGTTGCGGTGGGCTCTCTGACCGCGAAATGAGCGAGCAGGTGCTCGACTCGATGGATCTCGAAAAAGAACGTGGCATTACGATCAAGGCGCAGACGGCGGCGCTGACCTACACGGCTAAAGACGGCATCGTCTACAACTTAAACCTGATCGACACGCCAGGTCACGTTGATTTCTCGTATGAAGTCTCGCGCTCCCTATCCGCTTGTGAAGGCGCGCTGCTGGTGGTCGACGCGTCGCAAGGTGTTGAGGCGCAAACCGTCGCTAACTGCTATACCGCCATCGAGCTGGGTGTTGAAGTGGTGCCTGTGCTCAACAAAATCGACTTGCCGAGCGCTGATCCGGAGCGCGTCAAAGACGAGATCATGGATGTCGTCGGCGTTGACGCGTCTGACGCTGTACTTTGTTCCGCAAAGACTGGCATCGGTATCGACGATATTCTCGAAAAGCTGATCGAAAAAGTGCCCCCGCCGACGGGAGACGTTGACGCGCCGCTCAAGGCGCTCATCATCGATAGCTGGTTTGACAACTATGTCGGGGTTGTCATGCTGGTTCGCGTGTTTGACGGCACGCTCAAACCCAAAGAAAAAATCAATTTCATGGCGACGGGCCGCAACCACTTGTGCGAGCAAGTCGGTGTGTTCGCACCGCGCTCGACGCAGCGTGATTCGCTGTCCGCAGGGCAGGTGGGCTTTGTCATTGCTGGTATTAAAGAGCTCGATTCCGCCAAGGTAGGCGATACCATCACCCACGCGCAAAAGCCCGCTGCTGAAGCGCTGCCGGGCTTCAAGG
>JAYVPF010000119.1:0-6922 GCA_043757535.1 Burkholderiales bacterium | reverse complement strand
CAAACCGTCAAGAACACCGGCATGCCGCCGACCCGCGCGGAGATTTCCACCACCTTTGGCTTCAAGTCGCCGAATGCCGCCGAAGAGCACCTGCGCGCACTTGAGCGCAAGGGCATGCTCACCATCGCCAGCGGTACTGCGCGCGGCATTCAACTGGCGGAGCAGATCGCCGGCACCATGCAATCGATCAACGCGCTGCCGCTGATCGGCCGCGTCGCAGCGGGCAGCCCGATTCACGCCGAGCAAAACATCGACCGCCACGTGCCGGTTGATGCGGAAATGTTCAAGCCGAAAGCCGACTACCTGCTCAAGGTCAAGGGCGAGTCGATGAAAGACATCGGCATCCTCGATGGCGATTTCCTCGCCGTGCATAGCCAGCGCGAAGCGCGCACCGGTCAGGTTGTCGTGGCGCGTATCGGCAATGAGGTCACGGTCAAGCGTTTTGTGCGCAATGGCAGCACGATTGAGCTGGTCGCCGAGAACGCCGCTTTCAAACCGATCATCGTCGATCCGCGCAAGGACGAGTTTGTGATTGAAGGGCTGGCGGTCGGGGTGATTCGCGCCGGGACGATGTAGACCGCGCGTCGCGGGTTTCTGCGGCTTTGAGGTTGGGCGTCTTCGATGCGAAAATGCCGAACTTATGAATGCTGAAGTACTCGACGCCGTACGCCGGGAAGCCACCGGAGAGCTCGATCAGAGCAAGCGAGGTGCGCTCGGCCAGTTCATGACGCCGTCGGTGATTGCGGCGTTCATGGCGTCGCTCTTCACCCTCAAGCGCGGCGGCCCGGTCCGATTGATGGATGCGGGCGCAGGGGTGGGTTCATTGTCCGCCGCATTCCTGGATCGTGCGATGTCGGAAGGAATTCCGGTCGCACTCGAAGCGTGGGAGTTCGACGAGACTTTACAGCGCTATCTGCGTGGCACATTTCAGGAGTACACGCGCATCGCCGCCAGTCACGACGTTGCGATTGACGCAACGGTGCATGCTGCTGATTTCATCGCGCACGCGGTGCTTAGGCTTGGCGCGCAGCGTGAACCGAAATTCACCCACGCGATTTTGAATCCGCCGTATAAGAAGATGAGTTCGGCCTCGACGCACCGTTTGCTGCTGCGCAAAGTTCACATCGAGACCGTCAATCTCTACACCGCGTTTGTCGCGCTGGCGATTTTGTTGATGGAGGATGGTGGCGAGATCGTTGCGATCATTCCGCGCTCGTTTTGCAACGGTACTTACTATCGTCCGTTTCGCGAACTGCTGCTCAATCAATGCGCGATCAGGCAAATCCATTTATTTGACAGCCGCAGCAAAGCGTTTGCCGATGATGAGGTGTTGCAAGAAAATTTGATCATTCATCTGGTTAAAAACACTCCGCAAGGCGCAGTAAAAATCACGACCAGTTCCGGGGCGGCATTTGATGATCTGCCCAGTGTTGATCACCCATTCGACAGCATCGTTTTGCCGGGCGATCCGGAGCGGTTCATCCACATCCCGACCCCTGGGCTTGGGCATGTGGCGTCGCCCCTGTTTGCGCGTGAACTGGCGGAAACCGGTTTGCAAGTGTGTACCGGGCCAGTGGTCGATTTTCGATTGAAAGAATACTGGCAAGAGGAGCCGAAGCCGGGCAGCGCGCCGCTCATTTACGCGCATCATTTCTGCGATGGCGCGCTGACTTGGCCCAGGATTCACAAAAAACCCAATGCCCTTAAACGCCATGCGGATGTGGACAAGTGGCTAATGCCTTCGGGGTACTACGTGATCGTGAAGCGTTTCTCCTCGAAGGAAGAACGCCGCCGCGTGGTGGCTTATGTCATTTCGCCGCGCGACTTTGACAGTCAGTGGATCGGCTTCGAGAATCACTGGAATGTGTTTCACATCGGCAAGAAGGGGTTGAGCGCACCGATTGCGCACGGCCTCGCTGTATTTTTAAACTCGACACTGTTTGATGCGAAGTTCCGGGTTTTTTCCGGGCATACGCAAGTCAACGCGACCGACCTGCGCGCGATGAAGTATCCGGGCCGCGATACGCTAGAGGCTATAGGAGCCCGCGCAAATGGGCGCGTGGCTGACCAGCAAGCTATCGATGCGTTGATTCGCAGTTTTAATGTCGAAGAGGGCGAACACGAATCGCCACGCTACGCGCATTTGATTCATCGTTGCGCCCGGAAAACGGCAAAAAGGTTAAATCGGCACACCCACTAGTGCATGATGAGTGTGTGAGTCCCTATACTATATAGGGTAGGATATATAGATAAGCAGAAACCTAACGCTTGGCTGCGTGTCTTAGAAAATTTGTAAAGAAATCAATAGAAAATGGACTCTCATAAAATAGCTTCTTTTTTTTCCGGTATCGGCGGATTTGATCTTGGCTTTGAGGAGGCCGGGTTTGAGGTCAATTTTCAATGCGAGCTGCAAGAATTTTGTGGCGAGGTGCTGCGCAGACACTGGCCGGAGGTGCAATCCGCGACCGATATTCTCGCGCTCGATCCTTTTGCAATTCCTCATGCGGACATTTGGTGTGGCGGTTTTCCTTGCCAGGATTTGTCGGTTGCCAGAGGCGCGCTCGGACGGCATGGCCTGAATGGCGCGCGCTCCGGCTTGTTTTATCGGTTTGCCGAGCTTGCGCGCGAGCGAAAGCCCAAAGTTATTCTGCTTGAAAATGTTCAAGGGCTACTTAGCTCAAACAACGGCAAAGATTTTGCAGAACTGCTGCATACGCTGGCGAGCATGAAGTATGCGGTCTCGTGGCGCTTGCTTAACAGCCGGTACTTTGGGGTGCCGCAGTCGCGTCCGCGCGTTTACATGTGTGCGTGGCTCAACGATCCGGTGGCTTGCGGCAATGTGCTCTTTGAAAGCAGACCGCCGATGCCGGCGGCGAGTGAGCGCTCCGCATTCATCGAGACTTCCTGGGAGTATGGTGCCGGACCAATTGCTCCCAGAGTTGCTTTTTGCCTTGCCGCAACTTCCGGGCGTCATACGGGCACCGATTGGAGCAGGACGTACATTGCCTACAAAGACGACGTGCGCCGGATGACGCCGCTGGAATGCGAGCGGCTTCAGGGGTTTCCGGACGGCTGGACTGAACTTTGGCAAACCGCCTTGGGCGCCGAAAAGTCGGATTCGCTGCGCTATCACGCGCTTGGCAACGCGGTGTCGGTGGCAGTTGTCAGATGGGTGGCTTCGCGCATTGGTGAGCAGTTGAGAGCAAGTGCATTTGAGGACGGGAAGCGTGTCAGCAGGCGGACTTTTTTAGCTGAGTGCGTTCAGCATTTTGCCGGTCTATCGGGGGGCGGGCAAATGAGCGGTGATCTCGAAGCGGCGCGTGCAAGCGAAGAGAAAATTATTTGGCCCAACGCAGGCATTCTCTGGGATGGCGCATTTGTGGCGAATCGCACCGCGCCATCAATCAGTGAGCCGGTCGAATCAGACCTGCTTGACCTGATTGAACGTGCGCGGCCTGACGCTAGATATTTTTTGTCGTCCAATGCTGCCGAGGGAATTCTTCGCAGAGTGGACACGCAAGGACGCCAATTATTTTTGCCGCTGCGTAAAGCGCTGGAACGTCTCAGCGGGCGCGAACCCAAAGCGGCTCAGCCGGTGCGGACGCGGCCACAAATGGAGTTTCAATTGGCGGAGCCGGAATGCGCATTGCTCTAAGACCGAGCGGCGGGCGCGGCGATTACGAACTTGCCGGTACTTACAACGCCATTCACGCGTCGGACTTGTTTGAAAGACGGCAGTTGTTCCAAATATCGCCGTCACTCAGTATTGACGGAAAAGCGGCAGCGCATCGACTGGCAGGGAAGCCAAGAATTCGTCCTGACGGTGGACGACACGCTTATGTATTCATTGCCGCACTGTTGCTGCTCCCCAAGCCCCGCCGTGAGCTGTCTGCGACACCCGACACGTTGCCGCAAATTAAGGCCAGTGAATACACGATTGGCGGGATTGACGTAGACGTTTTATCGCAGAGCCCGGCTACGGTGACCTTCGCGCCGACCGCCATCTGGGTTCGGAGCCGCGGCGGCTTTCTGAAGATCGACTTTGCGGAACGCATGGCGATGGTGACTGCTTTGTGGGGCGTGGCAAATGAGACATCCATGCCAATTGCCGCTCTCGTCAAAGCACACTGGAAAAGCGCTGAATCGGGAGATCATGATCAGATCGTCCGTTCGGCGGCATCAATCCAAAAGCACTTTGGCGTTGACGGTGACGTTTTGCCTTTGCTGTTGCGGGAAGCGGGACTCACCGAAGCGTTTGATGCGGCAATCACCGGTCTGCCAAAACTGCCGCAGGAATTCGAATCTGAAGACGAGGAAACCTTGCCCGAGGAGTCGAGGCGCTTGCGGGTACGCAAATGGCGCAAGCAGGCTGATCGCGGGCCGGGCGCAAGGGAGTTCAGCTTGCGCGTGCGCGAGGCATACGATTTCCGCTGTTTTTTCTCGGGCGAGAGATTTCCCAAACTGTCCGTGCTTGATTCGGCGGGAGTCGATGGTGCTCACATCCTGCCGTGGTCGGTACACCAGCTCAACGCGGTGTCGAACGGTCTTTGCCTATGCAAGCAATGTCACTGGGGATTCGACAACGGACTGCTGCACCTCGATTTCGACCGGACAGCGAACGCGTATCTACTCTCCATTCCAAAAGATGTGGAGGCAGCGGCGCTTGGAGAGAAATTTGACCTCAAGCACTTTCAAGCCAAGACGGGGAAAATTGATTCATCGAGGTTGCCAAAGAATCCCGCGCTCTGGCCTTCGCCCAAATATTTGGAAGAGTTGAATCGCGGCGTCTGAGACGCAGGCATGCAGGCCGCACTTCTGAAAGTGATCACGCGCGCCTCAGGCGTCGGTCAGCCCTGGTGTTACCGAACACGCGGCGGCATCACCCACATCAGCACGCGGCTCTTCTTGTCGCCGCCGACCGGTTTGTCGGGCACGTCAAGCACGTCGCGCTGATCCGGAATCCAGTCGCCCATGTCCCAGTCGTGCGACAGCACGCGGGTGCCGTCTTTGACTTCGCGTTTGAGCTTGTCGCGCAATTTCAGATTGTGCTCGGGCAACAGATACATCGTCACCACGGTGGCGGGTGAGAGATCGACTTCGTAAATGTCTTTCTGCTCGAAGCGCGCGAGATGTTCGAGGCCATTTTCGCGGGCGCGGCGGCGGCACAGTTCGATCAGGTAACTGTCGAGGTCGATGCCCAAGGCGCGCGCGCCGCGCTTGGCCGCTTCGGTGACGATGCGGCCATCGCCGCAGCCCAGGTCGATCACATAATCCTTCGGGCCAACCTGCGCCATGTCGAGCATGCGCGCTACGACTTTCATCGGCGTGGCGACGAACGGGACTTCGGGCAAGTTGTGGGAGGCGAACGCGCGATGAGCGACCGGCGCGCCAAGCAAGGCGGTGAGCAGACGCCGGCGCGACGTCATGGCCTGGTTATTGATGGCCCTGAAGGCCTTGTCCCCCAACGGTTTCAGGCTAATTCCCCTCTCAGCGTGCTTTTCAGCGTGCCTGTCAGCGTGCTTCTCAGCGTTTCTGATACTGCGTAGCGCCGAATAACACTTCGCGCGCCCGGTCATCAAACGCGGGCTTGCGCAAATCGGCCAGCATCACCGATCCGCGCTCTACGGCAGGGCGTTCGCCGATGGTCTCGAACCAGCGTTTCAGATGCGGGTGGTCATCCATGTTCTGTCCCTGGCCCTGCCAGTTACGCAGCCAGGGCCAGATGGCGATGTCGGCGATGGTGTAGCTCTTGCCCGCGATGTACCCGCCGGTTTTGCCCAATTGCGTGTCGATCACGCCATAGAGCCGCCGCGTTTCGTTGGTGTAGCGGTTGATCGCGTATTCAATTTTTTCCGGCGCGTAGTTGCGAAAGTGATGGGTCTGTCCCAGCATCGGGCCGACGCCGCCCATTTGGAACATCAGCCATTGCAGGGTGGTGTAACGCTCACGGTCGGTCTGGCCCAAAAACTTGCCGGTCTTGCCGGCGAGGTAGACCAGCATCGCACCGGACTCGAATAGCGAGATGGCATTTCCATCGGGTCCATCCGAGTCCGTCATCGCCGGAATCTTGTTGTTCGGGCTGATCGCCAAGAACTCGGGTTCGAACTGCTCGCCCTTGCCGGTGTCGACCGGATGCAGGCGGTACGACAGCCCGCACTCTTCGAGCATGATGTGAATCTTGTGGCCGTTCGGTGTGGCCCAGCTATAAATATCGATCATTTAGAAGTCCTCAAATACCCGGTTTTTTATCTGATGTCTTTCCGGTTCCTGGAGTAGTTTTATCAAGTCCCTTTTGATCCATGTTGGCAAAAAGAAATGTGGCCAGGCTCACGACTTCTTTCTCTTGCTGCTCATCGTTTTTCGCATCTATAACAAGTTGAACTCGGTAGAGTTCATCTTTGTTTTCAGTGCAACTTGCGTAGTATTTAAGTAGCTTTGCTCTTCTAGTGAATGTGACGGGAATCTGAAGAATTTTTTGAATAGCCTCATAAGCTGTATTGAGCATAACTAACCTCGCGTAATTGGCATTTCGACTTCATGGCCTTTCGGCAGCGGAATGTGCTTGGCGATTTCCAGCTTGGCAATCGCGTTGCGATGCACCTCATCCGGGCCATCAGCGAAGCGCAGCGAGCGCTGGTGCGCGTACATGTTGGCCAGCGGCACGTCGCCTGACATGCCCATCGCGCCATGCACCTGCATCGCCCAGTCGATGATCTTGCAGGCCATCGTCGGTGCCAGCACCTTGATCATCGCGATTTCGGTGCGCGCGACCTTGTTGCCGGCCGTGTCCATCATGTGCGCGGCTTTGAGCACCAGGAGACGCGTCGAGTCGATCATGATGCGCGCTTCGGCGATGCGCTCCAGAGTGACGCCCTGTTCCGACACGCGCTTGCCGAAGGCGACGCGCGTATTCGCACGTTTG
>JAYVPF010000118.1:0-6941 GCA_043757535.1 Burkholderiales bacterium | reverse complement strand
TGATTAATGTCATCCTGAGCATGGCGAAGGATCAGGTGGCATGCAAGGGCGGATGCAAGTCATTGAAATCATTGCATGTCACCTGATCTTTCGCCGCCGCTCAGCAACCGATTGAATAAATCAGCGTTTCCCTAGGTAAATCATGCGAATCGTAATTTCAGAATTCATGGATGAAGTCGCCGTAGATCGGCTGCGCGAAGCGTTTGGCGCGGATACGGTGCTGTATGACGCGAAACTTGTTGACCGTCCTGACGACATGGCTGCCGCCGTCGCGGATTGCGAAGTATTCATCGTGCGAAATCGCACCCAGGTGCGCGGAGCGTTGCTCGACGCCTGCAAGTCTGCGAAGGTAATCGGACGGCTCGGCGTCGGGCTCGACAATATCGACGTGCCCACCTGCGAAGCGCGCGGTATGAGGGTGATTCCAGCAACCGGCGCGAACGCGCTGGCGGTAGCTGAATACGTGATCGCCACGAGCATGATGCTGCGTCGCGCCAGTTACCTGAGCACTCCAGAGTTGGTGTCGGGCAAGTGGCCACGCAACGCATTGTCAGCGGGCCGAGAAACAGCGGGCAGCACGCTCGGCCTCATCGGCTACGGTTCCATCGGTCAGATGACGGGCGCATTGGCACACGGCTTAGGAATGAAGGTCATCGCCTACGACCCGGCACTTCCTGAAGGGCACGCCGCGTGGAATGGCGTCGCTAGCCGCGCCGATCTGGCGACGTTGATCACCAGCGCCGACGTCATCAGTCTGCACGTTCCGCTGGTCGACGCCACGCGCAATATGTTCAACGCTGAACGCATTGCCGCGATGAAATCCGGCGCGATTTTGATCAACACCTCGCGCGGCGGCATCATTGATGAAGCGGCGCTGGCCGCTGCGCTCAAGAGCGGGCATTTGGGCGGCGCAGCGATTGACGTGTTCGCAACCGAGCCATTGCCTACGAGCGACGTGTTTGCAGGATGCCCGAATTTGATTCTCACGCCGCATATTGCAGGTGTCACCTTCGAGGCGAATGTGCGCGTGTCCTCGATGATTGCGGACGCGGTGATCAAGGCGTTGGCTTAAGTTATGGCAACGATCTCCCTCGCCGAACTCAACGCGCTTACCGTCGCCGCGCTAGTTAAAGCGGGCGCGTCGCAAACGAGCGCCGAGTCCACCGCCCGCGCGCTGATTTACGCCGACGCCCAAGGCACCGCATCACACGGCGTGTCCCGCGTTCCGCAGTACGCAGGTCACATGAAAGCGGGTCGAATCGACGGGCAGGCCGTCCCTAAAATTGCCATCCAAAACGGCGCAACGGCTGTCATCGACGCCGCCGATGGCCTCGCATTCCCGGCATGCGATCTCGCCATTCAAACGGCAATCGACACCGCGCAAAAGCTCGGCGTCGCCTTCGTTGCGATCAACAACAGCTACCACTTCGGCGCAGCCATTTATCACCTCGAAGCCGTCGCCAAAGCAGGTATGGTCGGCCTCGCGTTCACCAATTCCCCCGCCGCAATGGCTGCCGCTAGCGGCAAGCGTCCGCTCTTCGGCACCAACCCCATCGGCGCAATTTTTCCCCGCAAAAGTGGCGATCCACTCGCCATCGATCTCGCGCTCTCCGAAGTCGCACGCGGCAAATTGATGGTCGCCGCCAAAGACAACAAAACGATCCCGCTGGGCTGGGCGCTGGATGCCGACGGCCAACCCACCACCGACCCCGCCAAAGGCCTCAAAGGCAGCATGGCCCCGCTCGGCGCGGCCACCGGCAGCGCCAAGGGCGCGATGCTGGCGCTGGTCGTTGAGCTGCTGGTCACCGCCTTCACCGGCGCAAGGTTCGGTTTCGAGGCCGATTCGTTCTTTGATGTGCAAGGCAACCAACCCAGAATCGGGCAGGCGTTTTTGGTCATCAATCCCGATGCACTGGGTGGCTTTGAGGCCTACATCGAACGTGTGGAAACGCTCATCGCTGCGATGCTAGAAGACGACGGCGTTCGCCTGCCCGGCGCACGGCGCTATGCCAACGCCAGCAAGGCAGAGCGCGATGGCATTACGATTCCCGATGCGCTGCTTGCCCAGTTGCAAACGCTGGTTGCGTAACGTCGATTTTAGTTAATAGCTTTTGCATGAAATCCCCATTGCAAAGGGGCTAAGGGCAAAAAAACCAAATTATCGACATCGGCGCATAAACACCCGCAGGCCCTATGCGAATGGACGTTTCAGAAGAAAGCTATAAACAAATTTTGTAGGCTGGGTTGATAAACCCGGCAGCGCATCGCGACTGGCTGCGCGGGGTCTAGACCCAGACTACAACTACAACGAGACCTCGCCGCGCCGCTTCACTCCGTCCAGTCCTCCAGCACCAAACCATCGATTTGTTCGAAGTGTCGCGTGTTGTGCGTCACCAGCGTGAGCTTGTTGACCAGTGCGTGCGCCGCGATCATCGTGTCCAACTCGCCGCAGGGTGCGCCTTGTTGCCGCAACAGCGCCCTGATCTCGCCATATCGATCCGCCGCGTCCGCCGTCCACGCGAGCGCAGGCAGTTCAAGTAACATGAGGTTGATCGGCTTATGGCGCTTGTCCGCCGCCGCCATCAGCGCCTGTCCATAGCGAATTTCGGCGCGGCAAATGACCGACGTACTGATGGTTTGCGCCTGCATCGCCGTGGCCATGCGCCGCATCAACGCCGGGTGATTGCCTCGGATGAAATAGCTAAGGATGTTGGTATCAAGCAAATAGCGGATCACGGCAATCCACTCAGGATTTACGGCGCTTGGATGGTGCAGGGCCCCCCTCATCTGCAAACGGATCTCGCGACTCGCCCACCGAGCGCGGCGGAACAAAATCCTCTGCCGATGGGTTCTCAGCGATCAACCGAAACAGCTCATCAATGTTGCGCTTGCGCTGATCAACGTCTTTCGGCTTAAGCGTGATCACCCCAGTCACCGCGTTACGAGAAATCCACACCTCCGACGTGTCAAGGCGAAACGCTTTCGGCAAACGCACCGCCTGACTATTGCCCGTGGTGAAAACTTTCGCTGTAGTCGTCACGTGATTCCTCCCGGTTTTGTATCGTTGAAAGCGTATACACGATAGCACAACAAGTGGGCTCGGTTGACAAACCCAGCAGCGCAGCGCAACGCAGTGCGCTGGGTCTTGACCCAGCCTACGGCGAGCCACATCGAACGCGCGGCGGGTTCAGCGCAAAAAGCCCAGCTCGTATACCTGCGGATGCAGCTTGTCGGTCAACGCTTCGTACGCGCTTGTGAATGCGGTGAAATCTACCGGAGCTGTGTCGCCGCTGGCGTTGCGGGCTTTCAGGGCGTTGCGGATTTGATACCAGCCTACGTCGGGGCGATTCAATTTCAGCTCGTCGCGCACGCTGCGCACATCGGTGTGGGCGAAATACGCTCGCCACAGCGTTCGTCCCGCGATCAACACGGCGCGGGCCTCGGCGGACAACGTTTTTCCCGACAAATATTGCACCATGAAATCGGATTCAAAACGATCCGGCGCGCCGACTTCCTGTTCCGTGAAAGGAATGAAGTGATTCACGATTGACCACTTCTTTCCGTTCCATTCGAGATTGTTTGCGCTAGCTGTTTGGTTGCAGCGATGAAACAGCATCCACACCAAGCAATCGTGCCTGAACTCGTTGGACAGCGGCTGCGTCGGCTGCAAAAACTGATCTCTGTCATTCAACCAAGTTGGCGCTATGACTCGTCGAACCGAAAAAACAACTGCCGCTTGCCAAAGATTTTCTGCGTTGACGTAGAAGCCATGTGAGTCGCCCCAGACCGATGAGAACAATACGGTTTGCTGTTCCGCATGCTGGAAATCATTGTTCTGACACCACATGTATCCGATTGCGCCATCAGACCATTTGTCCAAGAATTTTGATTGCGTGTAGGGAGACACAGTATTCTTCAAAGGAATGACCTGAGTCCGATTCGGCCTTGGCCGCTTTAGCCAGACATTCAAAAAACGACTGTTCGGCAAGTTGTAGAAGGTCTTTACGCCAATAGGCTTGGCATGTTTGTCCAACACTTCAACCGGTACTTCATCAATTGTCGTTGCAGTAATTTGATTTGTTTTCCAGATCAAGAATCCTATCGGAAATTTCCCGGTCAATCCCTCAAACACTTTGTTGTGAACAACAAAGCCATTCAAATAAACAGCGTTCCATGTCTGTCTAAAAAGTTCAAAATTCGGTGCATTGACATATTTCATTGTGCTGAACATCGCGAGCGTTGCCGTAGGAATTTCTTGGGCAATGCGTGCGACGAATTGCGTAAATAGTTCGTTGCTAGCCTTGCCATACCCGGACATGGACGCAATCCCGACTCGCGTTTTGGCGACACCTACTTTGTTCTTTGCTTCGGTGTTTGTCTCTGTGTTCGCGCGGTTTGCGGCCTCCGCATACGGCGGATTAATCAACGCCAAAATCTTCTTTCCGTCCTTGATCGCCTTGCGCAATTCCAGCGGTACTTTGTTGGTCAGGCTGTAATCAATCTGGCCGAAGTCGTCGATGTCGTCGTTCAAATAATCGTACTGAAAACGCTGTGCGGCGACGCAGGTTTTGGTGGCCTTCATCACGTCGATGTCCGCCTGGTCGAGCGTGGACATGAAGATGTTGCGCGGGTTGCTGTGCTTGACTTCCAGGTTGCCGACGCCGCAGCACATGTCCCACACGATGTAGTTTTTCTGCCAGTTCTTGCCAAGCGTTTCGGTGAGTTTGTCGTACGCTTTATCGACGACGGCGAGCGGCGTGTAGTACGCGCCTTTGAAGCTGCGCTCATCGAGCGGAATCAGGCTGTCGCGGCGTTCGAGCAGGTAGTCGCGGTACTCAGATTTTGGCGGCCGGTGATAAATCGCCCAGAACTGTCGATAGCCTTCGCGGTTGCCGAGTTCATAGTTTTTGCCACCCAAACTGAACACGGGTGCGCCGTTCTTGTGCAGTAGTTCAGCGGGCAAATTGGCGTGCGTCGACACCGTGCCGTCATGCATGATGTCGGCAAAAAATAGCAGCGCGTAGTCGTCTTCATCCACGCCGCTGATTTCGCGCCCCACCATCGCCACCCATTTGTCGAACACTTGCTTCAGGTTGTCCGGCGTGATCTGCGTGCGGATGATTTCGCCGGACTTGATCGCGGCTTTGACGGTTGCGATGAATTCGTCTTCGTGCGTGGCGATTTTGAACGAGACGAAGTGAGTGCCGATGTGCGCTGAGATTGCGTCGAGCGCCTCCTGCGTGTACTGGCTCGCCGATTTGCCCCATTTGATCGTCTTCTTCGCCAGAAACGGCAAGACGTCAGCGGTTTTCATAAGCGCCGCTTTTTCGGTGTCTATGACGGCCAAAAAAGGCGGCGTCGCCTCGCCTTTGTTCAGCGCGAGCTGGACGTAATGCAGCAGTTGCGTGAAGATGGCGTAGCTGGAATGCTTGGCGGTGTGCTTCGCCTCAAACCAAATCTCTTTGCTTTGAATGTCGATCAGACCTTTGGTGTGGCCCTTGAGCCCGAGCGCCTTGATGTAGGCGTCTTTGACATCTTCTTCGCTCTCGGCATTTTGTAGTTGTGCGTAAAGGCTCATGGCTACATTCAATCACGAGCTTGGCGTACCCGATGTGGTGCTCGCGCAAATGACCGCGCTCGCGATAGGTTGGGCGTTCCGAACTATGATTTGTGCGTCAAATTGACGTACAATTGTTGCAAATCGGAGTTAAATCATGCAATCCGCCGCGACCAAATCTGAACCCAACCGAGGTGAATCCGCCCGCATCAGCCTGCGCACCAGCCCCGAGGCGAAAGCGCTCATCGAGCGTGCGGCCGCTGTCATGGGCTCGACCGTGTCTGGGTTCATGTTGCAAAACGCATATGAAGCAGCGCGCAAAATCGTGGGTGACGAAGACACGATCGTGATGTCGCAGCGCGCCTTTGAGTCGTTTGTTGCTACCTGTGAAACCGTGTCGAAGCCGCCCAAAGCGCTGGTGAAGCTCATGGCGTTGCGCTGAGTGTTGACGCGTGCGCCAATCGCTATCGAGCGACTGGCTGCTCATCATCAGCGTGCGGGTTTTGACTGTGGCGAGCCCGCGATTAACGAATTTTTGCAGCGTCAAGCGGGACAGTTGGAGCGGCGCGGCTTTGGAAAAACATACGTTGCATTGGCCGATGATGGCGTGCAAGTCGTCGGCTTTGTCACCGTCAGTGCCGGACAAATTCAGACGCAGCAGTTGCCGCCGAAACTCAAATTACTGCGTTATCCGGCCCCTGTTTTGCGTATTGGTCGGCTAGGTGTTGATCTCCGACAGCAGGGCAAAGGAGTGGGACAGCAAATGCTTTCGTTCGCATTACAAATGGCGCTGGAGTTTTCGGAGCAGGTTGGGGTGTATGCCGTAGTGGTCGACGCAAAAAATGATCGGGCGAAGGCGTTCTATGCGCGCCTTGGCTTCAGCGAGTCGCTCGATGATCCGTTGTGTTTGTATTTGCCGATTGCGATGCTGAAGAAAGCGGTGACCTAGCCAACGACGAAAGCATGGGCCACATTGTTTAGCACGACGCCGAAAACTCTGTGGACAAACGGGTGCAGACAACGAAGTATTTTCGATACAGCTTTCATAGGAAAGCTTTATTGCGCGCAGGCTGACCACGAAATAGAGAACAACTCGATAAATTAGTTTTATCGGCGCTAGGCGCAATGACGAAACGCTTTCAGCGAAAAGCTGTTCGCGTGAAAACGGTTCGCGTTACCCTAAACAAACCCCAAATTCTTATTAGCAAACGCGCCAATATTCGGCGCGACGCTTGCCAGTCCGCTCGCCGGAACGCCGAACCACGTGGCGAGCGTTGCGGCGTACTGATCGACCGAGCTCGTTGGCAACCAGCGACCTTCGCCGGTCACATCATCCGCGCCGCCGAGTTGATGCACGGGGAACGTGCCGTACATCGCGCCGCCT
>JAYVPF010000117.1:0-6945 GCA_043757535.1 Burkholderiales bacterium | reverse complement strand
AGGTAGAGCTTGAATTCGACCGACACCCATGAGGCGAATTCGAAAGCCACATCGGTGTGGGCGTAGGTACCGCCGTAGCGTCCGGCCCTCGATTCGATCCCGATCGCGTTTGTTTTCTCGATCCATTGCTTCGGGGTGAGGGTAAAGCTGTTCAACCCCGCCAGTTTTTTAATCCCGTCGAATTCGACGGGATTAAAAGAGGCGTTGTGCAACTGCTCCCAGATGCCGAGAAGTTCCAGGGTATTGCGATTGCGCAGCCAGTTGCGAATGAGATCGTCGGGGTGCTCTGGATTCCTCGACTTGGCGATGTCGGTAAGGGAAATGTAATCTTCGTTGCCGCGCCGGATGACTGCGATCTCCGTGCCCCTGACGGTAATTTTGGTGTCGCCGGGTTTCATTTATTCACGCTTGCCGTGGGTGATCGAGTTGAGTTCGACGCAATCGGTCACGCTGGCTTGGCCGGAAGTTTGGGTTTTGGCTTATCACTGAGATAGTTGTTGCCGGTGATGACCTTCCGCCCCGACTTTTCTTCAAGCTGACGGCGGGCGCCGCCCGCAACGGAGCCGCCTTCGCGCGCAGCCTGTTTGTTTTTCACCAACCCCTGCGCGTCTTTGTTGCGGGCGATCTCCGTGGTGGCGGCCTCGCCCAGCATGGTGAAGATCAACTCCAGATCGGTCATATGGTCGCGCAGGTTTTCGCGTTTCAGACCTTTGAGATTCTTGTACTCCGCAGGCGTCAGGCCGAACGCCGCCTTGGAAATTTCAGCGGTGAGGATGGCGAAATTCTTTTGATCCCCCACGCCGCGTTTTTGCCATTCGCCGGTCAGTTCGTCACGGACGGCAATGCCACGGACGCGCTTTTCGATCCAATCATCGGGGTAGCCTTTTTCTTTATAGAGATCCTTCATCCGCTGCTGCGCAAGCTCGGGGTTTTCGATTTCTTGTACACGCTCGTAGCCGACTTGCGCCAGCCAGCGTTTGAACGGCTCGGCCTTCGGGCTGGGGATCGACTGGATGATGCGGAAGGCGGCTTCGGTGTTGACGCAATCGGTCTTGTACGACTTGCCGTCGGCTGATGCCAGTTTCAGTTGTACACAAAATGTGGACAACTGAACTTCGCTCTGTTTTTGCTCTCGTGCCTTCAGCATGCTCCAGTAGTTGCGTGGATTTTCGCTGTCGGTAAGGGCGGCGATGATGTCCACTACCGAGAAAAACCACTGCTCGTCATGCCAAACGCGGCGAATTTGCTTGGCACCGAAAATAATCATCTTGGCGTGTGGATTGGCAGGCAATTCGTCACTCATGTTTTTGCTCCATTCTGAATGTCTGGTGCGGGGGGGCGCTCGTCGCATGTTGGTTTGAGAATTTCTTTTTATCAAAAATATAATAAAACTGTATAAAAATATATATTATATTCAGAATAAAGTCAAGTACTGTTGTGTGACTACGCCTCTATCGAGCCACCTTGCGGTCCTCGCGAATGCGCTGCGTGAAGATCGATAGCGTCGTGCCCATCTCGAGCGTCAAGTTTGCGAGGTGCATATGCAGGCAATTCGAAACCCGCGTCAGTGTTGACGGGTCTTTCCGAATTTAAACGCCTTCATTCTGCGTCTGCGCTTTTCTTGCTGTACGACGGCAAGAATTAAAGGCAATCTTGACCGCGAGCCACCACGCGTAAATTGCGTGAGTGGAATGACAATCCTCCTCGGTGAGCAATCCGTGCGCCAGCTCATTTCTGAGATTTGGGCCAAATGGGTCACAAAAGAGCGCTTTGAATTCAAACGCCAAGTCCGCTCCGAGCAGCTGAGGGACTTCTGGCAGATCCATTAGCGTACTGAGGCCGTTTTCGTTTTCAACTCCGTCTCTGTCAAGAGTGGTAGTTTTGACGCCGACATTCTTCAGATGCCAGCGAACCAAATGTTCGATTTGAGGAACCAAAATATGCAGGGCCACAACGAAATCGTTGTCGTAGCCCGCAAATAAAGCTTTGCCGAAAAGACGCTTTCTATCCGGAGGGACAATGGGTGAGCGATTGGCAACTGCAATAAAGTCCTCCACGCGGAGGCGATGTTCAAGGCGCAATATTTCAAGGGCCGGCCATATTTCGCCTTGCACGACCAAGTCCAGCTCCATGCTGTAGTGCTTGATCATGTCAGCCCACAGAGCCGCCTTGTATTCGGCAGAATCGGTACTTCCAAATCCAACACCGGGGCGATTTGCAATCACGCGACCGTCACGTGACATGTGTGTTGCAGACATTAACGCTTGTAACGGGTGCTTGCGGAGTAGGTCTTCGGTGGACTCCCTTAACTTCGCTACTCGTGCGCCGCGATAAATATTTGCGAACGCAGTAAGAGCTTCGAGCATAGGTTTGCTCCTGACAGCACTTTTAGCTGTTTCAACTATCTCGGAAATGTCGACTGGAGGGGAGGTAATGGCTCCCATTTCGTCTAGTGACTTGGTGCCAGCAAGGCTGAGGTGCTTATGTAGTTCAGTGATTCGCTCATCAACATTGAGGGTGCTTCGCGCACTACGAGGAATGCTCCGATAAGTCTGAATTGCATTCTCGTAAAAACTCGCGGCAATCATGTTGCTGGGTTGTTCGGACGACAACCTTGCAGATGCCTCCTTAACCCAGCCCTCGGCAAGGGCGGCAGTCATCGCGGCTGCTTTATCTGTGCTCCCACATTGACGAAACCATCGTGACGCTGCTTGAAAATAGTCTCGCGCTTTATGCCAATCACTGTCGGCTTCGAAATCACGTCCCATGGTTTCAAGTTTTACTGCGATTTGCGATTGGCTTGCCCTTCCAAGTCTATGGTTCGCCAGCATCTCCGAGAGCCAAAGAGCCAAATACCCATTTGTCTTTTTCGAATTGTCAAAAGCAGCGACGAGTGCCGCTTCGATTTCTTTCAGCCGATCACCGGCTCCGGCCCTAAGCGTGAGAGCAAGATTGATGGCTCTTTGCCAACATTTGTCGCTACCCCTTAGCCACGTTTCAATATCGAGCGGAAGTTGACGGTATGCGTCTATAGCAAGCAGTGCATGCTTTGGGCTTCGCGGCTTAGCCAATAGCCAAACGAGATCAGCCAACCTTCCTTGGAGCCAAGGGTCATTGATCTCTTCAGAGAATGCGGCGAGTAGTTCCACGTCCTGTGGCTGAAAATCGACGGGTAATGAAGAACGTCTGCCGTCCATGACGATGAACGGCTTGAACGGTTCATTTATGCTGTCGGGGGCAAGCATCATCGAACAAGCGTCCGCAAGCAACCAAAGCGCCTTACCTTCGCCGAACGTTCCTTTCTCTATCGAAGCACGAGCAGCTCCCGAAAATGATTGCCACATACTCGAATAGCCTTCGCGATCTGTAGATGCGAGAGTCTCTTTCCAGCCGGAATTGCGGAAACTTTCGATCGTCGCGATCGTTTGTTCAGGATAACGTTCCATCCAGGAGCGGCCTGCCTAAAGTGAGAAGTCTGCGAAGTTACTTAGTTCACCAAACCATTGCGTGAAGTCGTTGGTGGGAACGGCTCTGAGGACATATTCCTCGTGAAGCCCCTCAACCTTTATTCTTCGGTACTCGCCCCATCAGGTAAAACTCGTCGTTCGGCCGCATTGCCGTCATGTTGGCCATGCGGTTTGACAGGCCGAAGAACGCGGCGATGGCGCCGATGTCCCAGATGTCTTCGTCGGTGAAGCCATGTTTGTGAAGCGCGGCGAAATCATCATCATTGATTTGATACGACGCTTCGGTGATTTTGACGGCGAAGTCGCACATCGCTTTTTGGCGTGGGGTGATGTCGGCCTTGAGGTGATTGGTGGCGACCTGGTCGGCGATCAGCGGCTTCTTTTCGTAGATGCGCAGGATCGCGCCATGCGCGACCACGCAGTAGATGCATTGGTTGCGGCCCGAGGTGGCGACGACGATCATTTCGCGGTCGCCTTTGCTTAGTCCCGAGTCCTCTTTAAGCATCAAGGCGTCGTGATACGCGAAGAAGGCGCGCCACTCGGCCGGGCGATGCGCGAGGGCTAGAAACACATTTGGGACGAAGCCGGCTTTTTCCTGCGTTTCAAGAATGCGGGTGCGGATGTCGTCCGGCAGGTCTTTGATTTCGGGAATCGGGTAACGGCTGATGGGCAGTGACATGGGGTGATCTCCTTGATTGTTGTGGCGTGGATGGATTCAGGCGGCTGGCAAAAATATTTTGCATGCGGCGATTACGCGTTCGGTGTCGAGTGCGTGCATGCAGGCTGGTGCGGGGCATGCGTCGAGGCCGCGCTGGCAGCGGCGAACCCATGCGAGTTCGCGTTTGAATACGGTGCGTTGGTCGCGGCAGGGGAAGTTCTCTTCGATCACCGGTGCAAATTTATGATTGCGCCAGAAACGGCCCGTGCCAAACAGCACGTCCGATCCGGGGCCGAACAGGCACACCGTGGGGGTGACGGTGAGTTTGGCGAGATGCGCGATGCCGGTGTCCGGCACCACCAACAGGCTGGCGTATTCAAGCAAACGCCAAAGTTGCGGCAGATCGAGTTTGCCCGCGTAGGAGGTGAAGCGATGTTGCGGATCGATCATCTCGATCAGCGCTGTTTCATTCGGCCCGCCCGACCAAACTGGTGGAAACCCTTGTGCCGCAAGGCTTTCCGCGAGGTGCATCCATCGTTCTATCGGCCAGTGGCGCAGCGGCGAGCCGGCGCCGGCATGCAGCACCGAGTAGGGGATGCGTGGCAGATCAAATGGCGTGGCGGGTGGTGAGGGCCATTGCGCGGCGTCGTAGGCAGGATCGGTTGGGGTGAGTGCGTTCCCTGCGGTGTTTTCCGCAGTAGTCGCTGTGGTGCTCGCTGCGTTGCTCGTTGCGATGCTCTGGGAAGCGATGGCGGAGTCGCCAGCCAGCGACGCAAAAATGTCCGCGAGTGCCATCGGTGCTTCCGGCCACGCGATGAGCTCGTCGGCCATGATGTTGCTCATCCGCAAACGGGCGTCGTCGAGCGCGACGATCCAGCGGGCGCCCGCTGCATGCGCGAGCACGGTGTGGCGGTTGTCGCCCGGCACCAGCGCGAGGTCGTAAGGGCCGCTCTCCCCAATCTTCCGTGCGGTGGAGGCGCGATGCGGATCGAACGGCAACACCCGCACGCCATACGGCCGCGTCGCATACAGAGCCTGCACGGCCGGCGCCACCGTCATCACAATCTCCGCCTGCGGCCAGCGGGCACGGCAGCGGGCGATGAGCGCGGTCAGCATCAGCGTATCGCCAAGCAAGAGGTTGTGCGCGATCAGGATGCGTTCGACGTTTGCCGGGCGGCGGCGTTTGCGCAAGCTGTTCGCTGCTGCGCGCGGCAGCAGTGTCAGGCGCGTAGCCAGACGCCCCATAATCAGCTGAGCATTCCGGCGGCGCGCCGGAACACGGCTTCCATGCGGTCGAGCATGATGTCGATGCCGTGGCGTTCGCGCGCTTGTGCCAGCGCGCTGGCGCCGAGGCGCTGGCGCAAAGCCGCGTCGTCGAGCAATCGTGTCAGGCCGCCTGCGAGCGCGGCGGCGTCCTGCATCGGCACGATCAGCGCGGTGTCGTTGTCGATGGCGACTTCGCCGATCGCGCCGGCGTGCGTGGTGACAACCGGCAGGGCGCAGGCGAAGGCCTGGATGATCGACTGCGGTACGCCTTCGTTGGCGTAGGACGGCAGGGCGAACACGTCCATCGCTTGCAGCCACGGCACGACATTGGTTTGGTTGCCGGGCAGGGTGGCTTGATTGCCGAGGCCGTGCGCGCCGATCAAGGCTTGCAGCGCTTCTTGCTGCGGGCCATCGCCGACGATCAACAAATGCGCGTCGTTGCGTTTTAACGACGCGTAAGCATCGATCAAAAAGCGATGGCCTTTCCAACTGCGCAGGGTGGCAACGATGCCGATGATCTGTTTGTCTTGCGGCAACTTGAGGCGCGCGCGCGTCGCGGCTTTGGCGGCTGCACTCGCGGATGGCGCGAAGCGCGTGAGGTCGATGCCGGTGGGGATCGAGACGATGCGCTCGGCGGGAAAGCGGTTGTCGCGCACCAGTTGCTGCTTCAGCGCTTCGCCGGTGGTGACGATGCTGCTGGCGGCGCGGGTATAGAGCCAGCGGGTGGCGGCGTTGGTGGAGACGGGGGCGGAGACATGGCGCGTGCGCACAATCTTGGGTACGCCGGGCGGCATCCCAGGTGGCGCTCCGGGAGGTACACCACGAGGCACTCCGGGCAGCGCCTTGCCCAGCGTCGCGCAGGCGAGGGCGGCGAGCCAGGAGTCAGTTGAGCTGTGGGTGTTGATCACATCGACCGGATTGTTCTTGAGCCAATTACGCAGCGCGAGATAGCCGGACAGGCGCTTCTTTGCAATCGGCAGGGCGGTCACCGGCACGCCGCGCTTTTTGGCTTCTTCGTAAATACGCGACTCTGGCGGCGCGATCAGTTGCACTTCGTGGCCGCGCCCGATCATGCCGGCCGCTTCAGTGAGGATGCGAATCTCTTGGCCGCCCCAGCCTTGCGAATTTTCCGTGTGCAGAATCTTCATCGGTGCGATTTACGCAGCACTGGTCACGGTGTTGCCGCCGGCATTTTTGTCCGCGTTCTTCCCCGCGTTCTGCTCCGCATTTTTCTCCGTCGCGTATTGAATCCGGTACAGGTTGGCATAGATGCCATCCCGCGCCAATAGCTCGGCATGCGTCCCTGCCTCAACCATGCGGCCATGATCGAGCACAATGATGCGATGGGCGTTTTCAATCGTCGACAGGCGGTGCGCGATCACCAGCGTGGTGCGGTTCTTCATCAACACTTCAAGCGCGGCCTGCACCTGGCGCTCGGATTCGGAATCAAGCGCAGAGGTGGCTTCATCAAGAATCAACACCGGCGCGTCTTTCAGCAGCGCGCGCGCAATGGCGAGGCGCTGGCGCTGCCCGCCCGAGAGCCGCACACCGTTC
>JAYVPF010000116.1:0-26038 GCA_043757535.1 Burkholderiales bacterium | reverse complement strand
TAATCTCTAAGGGTTGAATTCCCCGCCGCTTGCGGCGAAGCATTTGTTTCGCTGGCACCGTTCGCAATACCCCGCCCCTTGGGGCGGGGAAATTTATTTAATTCGTTTTTGGGGATGCAGTGCTAGAAGCCCGGAGCGCAGCAACCGCAGCGTACGCCCTGGTACGTGAGCTCATTTGCCAAAAGCGCGAGCACCGCGCCACGACACAATGCGCCGCACAAATGAATTATTTGAGGTACCCTCAAGTTTGAATTCAAACCAAGCGGGATTCGGCTGGCACCGAAGCGTTCAGACGTGAAAACGGCGGAAGCGCATCAGCACCCCTGATCGGCGTCGTCGGAAACGCGTGAACTACTCCACGCGTTTGACGGTAATGCCTCGTTTGCCGAGCGCTTCTAGCAAGTTGTTCTCACCAAACATGTGACCGACACCGATCACGACAAAATGTTTCTCCGGGCTCTTGAAATAGCTGTCAATACGCTCGGCCATCGGCGGATGACGATTGTCGAAAATGCGCTGTTTCGCGAGCATGCCTTCCTTGCTTTCGCCGAATTCCTCAACCACTACTTTGTTCAGCGACGGCCCGTCGCCCGCACGGTAGGCAACGAGCATGAGATCGAGCCGTTTTTCCATGCGGTTTTGCCGAACCGCAGCCAGAAATCGAGATAACGCCGCCGTGGTTTCGGCGGGCGTCGCGGCGGCTAATGCGCCGCATTGCAGTGCGCCACCTTCGACTTCAATCACTCGTTTCTTTGCCGCCTTCGCCTCGCGCAGAAACACAACGTCAAGCCCACGCGAAAAATCCACGCCGAGCTGATTCAACTCGGCACCCACCAGCGCCAGATTGACCATCCAGAGCTTTCGCTTGTTGATCGTGGCGTCCGGAATGTTAGACGCCCGGACATAGCCATTGAGCGCGGCGAAGTCATCGGCCGACAACATGTCTTCCAGTTTTTCGTCGGTGGCGGCGAGTTTGACGCAAGCCTGTTGTGTCGCAGGCAACGTGATGTCGGCCTCGACAGCCAGCACAGTCGAACTCTCAAAGCGCGTGATGACCGACTCGGGGATTGGATAGAAATCCGGCTTGCCAACGTGCAGCGAGCCGAACATCGTGACGGTCTTGTCGCCTCGGGTGAGCTCCCAGAGAAAGGGTTTTGTGATTTGTGCGCCGACTTGCGTGCACAACGCGAAACCAGCCAGCGAAAGGGCGAAGTGAGAAATTTTCATAGAGGGATCATAGCGAGACGAATCGACATGACATAAACAGTGGCAATAGGGGATCAGACGACACTCGCCGGTTTTGGTTGCCTCCACGGCGCGACTTTCGGCAACAACAGCATGCCCGGAATGCCCAGCACGAAGCAGATCATGAAAAAATTGAACCAGCCGGTTTCGGCGACGATAAAGCCAGTGGTGGCGTTGATAAAGGTGCGTGGCACGGCCGACAGGCTGGTGAACAGCGCGAATTGGGTCGCCGTGTAGCGCGGATCGGTGGTCTGCGCAATGAACGCGGTGAACGCTGCGGTGCCGAGCCCAACAGCGAACGCTTCCGCGCCGATCACCCAGCCGAGCACCCAGATATTCACGCCCGTTTGGGCGAGAAACGCAAAGCCCAGAATCGCGAGAAGTTGCAGTACGCCAAACACCCACAAACCCTTGTTTACGCCGGTTTGCGCCAGCCAGATCGCACCGAGAAGGCCACCGGCCAGACTCGCCCAGAGCCCCGCGTTCTTTGCGACCAACCCAATCTGCGTCCGTGTGAAACCGAGATCGATGTAGAACGGCGTGGCAAGCGCTGTGGCCATCGAATCGCCCAGCTTGTAGAGAAAAATAAACAGCAAAATCATCAGCGCATAGTTCCAGCCGCGTCGCTGCACAAACTCGCGAAACGGCAGAACGACCGCCTCGCGTAAATTCTTCGGCGGTGCGCCTTGCGCGGTCGGTTCACCGACGACGAGCGTGGTGGCGATGCCTGGCAACATGAACAGCGCGGTGATTAAAAACACCGTTCCCCACGGCAAATGATCGGACAAAATCAGCGCGAGCGAACCCGGCACCAGCGTCGACAATTTGTAAGCATTCACGAAAATCGCGGTGCCTGAACCCTGCTCGGCGTCGGGCAAATATTCACGACGATACGCGTCAATCACAATGTCCTGGCTGGCTGACAAAAACGCGAGTGTCGCCACCAGCCCCACCACGATGCTGAGTTCGGTTTTCGGATCAAACTGACCCACCAAAAACACCACGAGCAAGAGCAAAATCTGCGTCACCAGCATCCAGCTACGCCGCCGCCCAAGCCGTGCCACGCCGGGCACCGAGAAGCGATCCATCAATGGCGACCACACGAATTTCCAGGTGTACGGAAAGCCGACCAACGCGAACAACCCAATCGCTTTCAAGTCCACGCCGCTTGCGCGCAACCACGCCGAGAGCAGGTTGTAAATAATGAACAGCGGCAGCCCGGACGCGAAGCCGAGGCTTACGCAAACGAGCATTCTGCGGGAGAGGAATGTGCGAAGTAATGGCGGCATAAGGGCTGCGAGCTTACACGGAGCAGCACCGTGCAGAACGGCAGGGTTAGCGCCGCCCGTCGTCGCGGACAATGGGTTTCATGTTTAATGCTGACACGAAGCCGTTTTTGTACGATCAGCTTTTCTACGAAAGCACGATTATTAGCGGGCTGAAGACGTATTTGACCGCAAGTCGATAATTAGGATTATTGTGCATTAGCCCTAGTAAAATAGCGCTTACAGCCCAAAGCTGTTTCCACTCAAACGCTACATTTGCCACATTCAAGGAAGCGAAATGCCCGTAGCATTCACCTTAAATCTCCAACCGGTCACGCTTAACGCGCCGGACGCCAAACCGCTGCTCTGGGCGCTGCGCGAAGACGCCAACCTCGTCGGAACCAAGTTCGGCTGCGGCATTGCGGCGTGCGGCGCGTGCACGGTTCACGTCGACGGTGTGGCGATTCGCTCCTGCGTGACATCGCTTTCGGCGGTCGCGGGCAAGCAGGTGACGACGATTGAAGGCATCACCGCCAAGGGGCCGAATTCCGTGCAAAAGGCATGGATCGAGCACCAGGTTGCGCAGTGCGGCTACTGCCAGCCGGGCTTCATCATGGCGACCACAGCATTGCTCGAAAAAACGCCCGATCCGACCGATGCTGACATCGATGCGGCGATCACAAACCTTTGTCGTTGCGGGACCTATCCGGCGATGCGTGTGGCGATTAAAACGGCCGCGCAGATCAGAAAATCCGCACCGTCATCCTGAGCAAAGCGAAGGATCAGTATGCAAACAATCCCGACAAACCAAGAGCGCATGAGCGGCAAGCTGACGTTTCGCTGCGCTCAACATGACAGGCTTATTTTGAAGTGCTCGCGATGAAAAGATCCATATCAAAAACCCGCCGCGCTTTTCTGATCGGCACCGGCGTTGTCGGCGGCGCGCTCGTGCTCGGCATCACACTAGCCTGGCGGCGCGTCGCCAACGCGCAAAGCTTCAAACCCCCAGTCAAAGAAGGCGAAACCGCCTTCAACGCGTGGCTCAAAATCCTGCCCGACAGCACGGTCGTCGTGCAGGTGCCGCGTCAAGACATGGGACAGGGCATCTACACCACGCTCGCCATGTTGGTCGCCGAGGAGTTGGACGCCGACTGGAGCAAAGTGCGCGCCGAGCAATCGCAAGTCAACCCCGTGTACGGCAACGTCGTCGCGTTTGGCGACAGCGCGCCGCCGCCCATGAAATCCGCCATGATGGCGATGGCCCGCGTGTTGGGGATACAGGTCACGGGCGGGTCTACCTCGGTGCGCGACGGCTGGGAGCCTATGCGCACCGCTGCCGCCAGCGCCCGCGCGATGCTGCTAGGCGCGGCGGCTGCCAAATGGAATGTGCCTGCGACTGAGCTGACGATTGACAAGTCCGTGATCAAACACGCAGCGAGTGGCAAAGCTGCGGCATTCGGTGAGTTCGCGGAGGCGGCCGCAGCGCTCACGCCGCCCGCTAGCGTCACCGTAAAGGCGCAACAGGACTGGAAACTCCTTGGCACCAGTCCGGCCCGTCTCGACGTCGTAGAAAAAACGCTCGGCACCGCGCAATTCGGCATCGACATCCGCCTCGAAGGCATGCTCTACGCCACGGTCAAACACATTCCTTACGTATCCGGTCACCTACAAGAAGTGCGCTGGAAAAACGGCGCACCGCCGAAAGACGTGCTGCACCTTGCGCGCGGCGACAACTGGCTCGCCGTGGTGGCCACCAGCTACTGGTTGGCGAAAAAAGCGCTCGACGAAGCGGAGCTGGTCGGCGGTGGTGACACTGGAACTGTGCTGTCCAGCGAGCAACTCGCCGCGCAATACAACGACGTGCTCGACGGCAAAAACGACGGCGTTCTGAAACCACTGCGTCGCACATTCGGCGAACACGGTAACGCGGAAAAAACCATCGCCTCCGCCACGAAACCTAATCGCATCGATGCCGCCTACAGCGTGCCGTTTCAGGCCCACGCAACGATGGAGCCAATGAATTGCACGGCGCAGATCAAAGACGGCAGGGTCGATGTCTGGGTCGGCAATCAGGCACCAACGCTGGTGCAGTGGCTCGCGGCGGGCAACGCGGGCGTGTCATCGGAAAACGTGACCATTCACACGCCTTATCTCGGTGGCGCGTTCGGTCGCCGCTTTGACCTAGAAGTGATTCGACAAGCGCTCGCGTGCGCCAAAGTGACCGGCGGCAAACCGGTGCAACTGATCTGGTCGCGTGAGGAGGACATCACTCACGACGCCTTCCGCCCCGCTGTTTCGGCGCGCATGACGGCGGTGCTGGACGACAAGGGCGGCACCGGATCAGGCGTCGTGGCGTGGCATCACCGCATGGTTGGCCCAAGCGTCGGCAAGAGCGTGTTCGCGCGCATGAATCCGCTCGCGGCGGGCGACTTTCCGCCCGATGTGACGAACGCCGAAGGGGCTGCGCATCTTCCCTATGCGTTCGCATCCCAGTCGGCGCTCGCTAATTTCAAATGCGATCACGCGCAGGTGGATTTGCCCGTGCCGCTCGGCTTTTGGCGCAGCGTCGGCAACTCGTATAACGCATTTTTTGTCGAAACCTTCATCGACGAAATCGCCGTAGCGCTCAAGCGCGATCCGTATCTTTTCCGACTCGATCTGCTGAAGGATCAGCCGCGCTTCGCGAAAGTGTTGGACGCTGCGGCCAGCGCCGCACAGTGGACAACACCGGTGGCGAAAGGCTGGGGACGCGGTATCGCACTCGCCGAATCGTTCAAGAGCATCGTCTGTCAGATCGTCGATGTAGAAATCGTCGGCAAAGACATCAAGGTGCGCCGCGTCGTCAGCGCCGTCGACTGCGGCACCGCACTGCACCCGGAAAACGTGAAAGCGCAAATATCCGGTGCCGCCATCTACGGCATCACCGCCGCCTTAAAAAGCCAGATCACGCTGAAAGAGGGGCAAGTACAGCAACGTAACTTCGACACTTTCCCGCTACTCAACATGGCCGAATGCCCGCAGTTCGAAACCGTCATCATCAACTCGGGCGCGCCGCTCGGTGGCATCGGCGAAGTAGGTGTGCCGCCGATTGCGCCTGCGTTGGGGAATGCGATTTTTGCGGCCACGGGGAAGCGGTTGCGGGGGTTGCCGTTTGTGTTCGGTTAGGCAGTTCAGCGCCATGGATCCCGCACTGCCAATCCGTAGCCTCGACTACACCGTAATCTATGCGCGGCAGATGGCAGCCATGCGCGAGTTTTACGAGTCGGTTCTTCGCTTCCCCCTTCATAGAGAACTAAGTCCGAGCTGGATCGAGTATCGAGTTGGCTCCAACATCGTGGCGCTCGCGGGCAGTGGCGGCCGCTTCAAAGATCCCGCACCGCCGGTTGGTGCATTATCCGTACAGCTAGCGTTCAGGGTCGCGCCGCACGAAGTTGCACTCTGCGCAGAGACCTTGAGTGCGCGCGGCACAGCATTACTGTCAGGCCCAACCGATCACGACTTTGGACACCGCACCATCTTCTTTCGAGATCCAGACGGGAACGTATTGGAGATCTACGCCGAGATTGATCTTCCGAGAAACAACGACGCCTCTTCAGTTTGAGGCAGTTGGAAGTGCCGCGCTTCAATCCGTCCACGTGACCGTGACTTCGCCGATGAAGAGGTCGTAGCGTTCTTGATTTTGCGGCTCGGGACGAGCGTGCATTCGCGCCAGTCATCAGCGAAACCAACGGAGTAGACTGCGCATCAGCGTAGTCGTAATCGTACGGAGCATTCATGAAGTCAACGCATATTCATTCTGACCCGAAAATCATGGGCGGAACGCCGGTTTTTGTGGGTTCGCGCGTGCCCGTAAGGATTCTCTTCGAGCACCTGGAAGCAGGCGATCCCCTTCAAGTCTTCCTTGAAGACTTCCCTACGGTCAGTCGTGCTGTAGCAGTGCAAGTGCTTGAAGACGCAAAGACCGCATTGGTTGAAGATGCACATTCTGCTTGACGAATCCGTACCTGAAAAGCTGGGTAAGTTGCTGGACGGGCACTCGTACAGCACAGCATAGTTCAGCAGCAAGGCTGGACAAGCGTCAAGAACGGAAAATTGCTTAAGTTGGCGAAGGATGATTTCGACGTATTGCTCACGGCTGACAAAGGCATGGAGTATCAGCAAAACCTAGACGCGTTGCCTGTGGCGATTCTCATCGTCCGAGCAAAGAGCAATCGCATGGCGGATTTGGAGCATGCGGTTCCGGCCATCCTCCTCGCGTTAGGCGATTTTCCAGCTCGAACGCTACGCAAAGTTGCAGTGTGAATTGTTGACGCGAAAAGCGGAGGAAGTTCAGCGAAATGTCGGGGAAACACGGGTCGCTAAGCTTCCACCGCTTGCCGCGCGACGCCGAGTTCATCGCGATGATGAACTGCGGCGTGGATTGAGATTTTGTGACGTTGCATTGACGACACCGACTACGCAAAGGCACGAGCGATGGCGGCGATCAGTGGCTGCGTTTCGACGTAAGCAGCACCTTGGAACGCAGCGGCGATGACCGTGGTCGTTGCGAGGCTCAGTGTGACTGCGACTGCGGCCGTCAGAGCACGTTCTACGTTAGAAAGTGTGCCGAGGAATTGAGCGTTTTTCATGGGGTGTCTTTCGTTTTTGGCTGCTTGGCGGTAGTGCCTTGCTGTTGCCATGAAACGTAATGTAGAGAGACACTGAAAACAGCGCGATGGGCGGGCGACGAATCGCGGGGAATGAGCGCGAAGCGTAGAAAATGCGGGCGGATTGAAAACGCTAGTGTTCGTAATCCGCACAAGACGCGCTCAAAAAGGCATCTCGGACACGCACTTCACGGGCTCACCCGACACCGGATGCGGAAAGCTCAATTTCGCTGCGTGCAGCAGCAAGCGCTGGCGCTCTGGCGGTTGATTTACCGAGTACAAACTGTCACCAACAATCGCGTGGCCAAGGCTTGCCATGTGAACGCGGAGCTGATGGCTGCGACCTGTGACGGGCGTGAGGCCGACGCGTGTTTGCTGCCGCGTTGGGTCTCTTGCGAGCACGACGTAATGTGTTGTTGAAGGTTTGCCAATCGCATGATCCACCATTTGTCGCGGACGATTCGGCCAGTCGCAGATGAGCGGTAGATTGATCGTGCCGTGATCGTTTTCGACGATGCCCGCTACGATGGCGACGTAGTATTTTTCAACGAGCCGCTGCTCGAATGCGCGGTTGAGTGCGCGCTGCGCGTCGAGGCTGCGCGCGAAAACCATCAGGCCCGAGGTCTCCATGTCGAGGCGATGCACGACTAACGCTTCGGGAAATTCAGCTTGCACGCGAGCACTGAGGCAGTCAGCCTTACCAAGCCCACGACCGGGGACGGACAGCAGGCCGCTGGGCTTGTTGATGACGAGGAAATCGTCATAAAGGACAACAAGTTCAAGCGGCACGAACGATCCTCCTGTAGGAGCGGCTCTGCCGCGACTACAGCCGCCATGGGTGAGACCGGGTCGCGGCGGAGCCGCTCCTACACACCACGTTACGACTTAACTTCGCCAACCACCAAATACTCAAGCAGCGCCTTCTGCGCATGCAGGCGGTTCTCCGCTTCGTCCCACACCACGCTTTGCGGCCCGTCGATCACACCGGCGGTGACTTCTTCGCCGCGATGGGCGGGCAGGCAATGCATGAACAGTGCGGAAGAATCGGCGAGCGCCATCATGTCTTCGTCCACGCACCAGTCGGCGAAGGCCTTTTTGCGCGCCTCGGTCTCGGCCTCGAAACCCATGCTAGTCCACACGTCAGTCGTCACCAAGTGCGAGCCGCGGGCGGCCTCCAGAGGGTTGGCGAATACGCGAACATATCCGTCCGCTGAAGCCAGCATCGCTGCCGGAATTTCATAACCCGGTGGCGTCGACGCATTGACCGTGAAGCCCAGCACCTTCGCAGCCTGCAGCCACGAATTCAGCATGTTGTTGGCGTCACCGACCCAGGTAACGATCTTGCCTAATAGGCTCCCACGCTGCTCAACAAACGTAAAGATGTCCGCCAGCACCTGACAAGGATGATGGTCATCGGTGAGGCCGTTGATAACCGGCACGCGCGAATACTCGGCGAATTTTTCGACGACGTTCTGATGAAAGGTGCGGATCATCACGACGTCAACCATGCGGCTGACGACGCGCGCCAAATCTTCGACCGGTTCACCGCGCGAAATTTGCGATGCTTCGCTGGTCAAAAAAATCGCTGAACCGCCCAGCTGATTCATGCCTGCCTCGAAGCTCACACGCGTGCGCGTCGAGTTTTTCTCGAACACCATCGCGAGCGTCCGGTCCCGCAGCGGGTGATAGAGCTCGTAGCGTTTGAAGCGATCCTTGATGATGCGTGTGCGTTCGAACAGATACGCGTACTCCTCGGCAGAGAAGTCGCCCATTTGCAGGAAATGGCGCACATTCGCGACCGGCACTACGGGCGCGGTGCGGGTGTGGTGAGTTGCTTTTTGATCTGCGGGCACAGGCATTGCTAGTTTGCAGCGCTTATAAAAGAAGGAGTTTACTCGCGTTGTTAAAATTGTTTTTGATAGGGACTTGTTCATCAAGTGCTCCGTGAATTAGGCCGCCTCATGACTCTTAGCGCGTCTTCTGCGCTCACCTTTGCCGCTACAGCGTTCGTCGATAGCGATCTCATCATCAAGGGGATCACCCTCCACGGACAACCATTTCGCCCGAGCGACTGGTCGGATCGGCTGTGCGGTGTGATGTCAGCGTTTGGCCCGGACGAGCAGCTGCGCTATAGCCCGCTGGTAACGCCCGCTTTGCGCGATGGATTGCGTTGTGTGATTGTGAAGCGCGAACTCGCTGAACTGGAGCCACGACTGTTCAAGTTCTTTTTGAGCTTTGCGGTCGACAATGATTTGCAGATCACATTTGATGCGGATGCGGTGGCGACGTTGTTGCCAGATACGGTGCGGCGTATGTCGCGCGATACGCCGGTTGCATCACCGCCAGCACCGATCAGAAACGAAGATTACTAGCCTTTTTTTGTCATCCTGAGTTTCAGCGAAGGATCAGGCTGTTTCGCAGCGTCGTCTGCTACGTAGAACGGTCTGCGCACGCCACATGATCCTTCGCTCAGGCTCAGGACGACGACGCAAGCACCGTCACTACCCAACAAAAAAGGCCCCGAAGGGCCTTTTTAACTCACCGAGATGACATCGAAATACTTAAGCGGCGGCCTTCGCAACTTTTTCGCCCATGCCCTTGACGGCACGGACGAGGTTGCTCTTGACGCGCGATGCGAGGTTCTTGTGAACGATGCGCTTGTCGGCGATACGGTCGATGACCGATTGGGATTCCTGCATTTGCTTTTGTGCTGCAGGTTGGTCACCCACGAGGACGGCCTTTTGCACTTTTTTAACTGCGGTGCGAAGCTGCGTGCGGAGCGCGGCGTTGTGGGCGCGCTGCTTGTCGTTTTGACGGGCACGTTTTTTAGCTTGAGCGGAATTTGCCATGACGAATGCTTTTTATGTATCGAATCTGGTGAACCCGCTATTCTACGGAGTAAATCCCGGTCCTGCAACTCGCTACGCATCCCTTGAACCTGTTTAGATCCATCGTCGGCGTCTCCGCCATGACTTCGCTGTCCCGTGTGGCGGGCTTAGCGCGTGAAATCATCACGGCCAAAGTTTTTGGCGCAGGCGCGGCGAACGACGCGTTCGAAATCGCATTTCTGCTGCCGAATATGATGAGGCGGCTCTTCGCTGAGGGTGCGTTCGCTCAGGCTTTTGTGCCGCTGATTGCTGAGTACAGAGGTCAGCGCGGCGAAGCGGCCACTCACAAACTTATCAATCGGGTCGCGACATTGCAGCTTCTGGCGCTGCTGGTTGTCACCGTGCTGGGAATCCTTGCCGCGCCTTGGTTGATCCCGTTATTCGCGTCCGGTTTCGCCAAAACGCCGGGCAAAACGCTGCTGGCGACTGAGCTTTTGCAAATCATGTTTCCGTATTTGCTCTTCATTTCGCTGACCGCGCTGGCCGGTGGCGTGATGAATATCTGGAAGAAATTTGCGATTCCGGCGTTCACGCCGGTGCTGTTGAACGCCTGCATGATCGCCGCCGCGCTGTGGGCCGCGCCGCACTTCAAGCAGCCGATTCATGCGTTGGCCTGGGGCGTGCTGGCGGGGGGCGTGGCGCAACTGGCTTTGCAGCTTTGGCCGCTTTACAAGCTCGGCATGTTCCCGCGCTTCGATTTTCATTCTCGGGACGAAGGCGTTTTGCGTATGCTGAAAACGATGGGCCCGGCGATTTTGGGCGTGTCGGTGGCGCAGGCCAGCCAACTGATCAACAGCAATTACGCGTCATTTTTTGGCGATGGTTCGGTCAGCTGGCTCAACAAGGCGGGGCGGCTGATGGAGCTGCCGACGGCGCTGCTAGGCGTCGCGATTGGCACTGTGATCCTGCCTGCGTTAGGCGTGCTGCGGAACGAAAAAAACGAGCGCGGCTACGGAGAATTGCTCGACTATGGGATGCGCTTTGCGCTGATCGCGACCTTGCCCGCAATGGCGGTGATGGGGGTGCTCGCGACGCCGATGGTGGCGACCTTGTTGCAGCGTGGCGAGTTCACTGGGCGCGATGCGTTGCAGACCGGTCCAGCCGTGATCGCTTACGCCGTGGGCATCGTGGCACTGGTGTGGATCAAGATTCTTGCGCCCGCTTTTTACGCGCAGCAGGACACGAAAACGCCGGTAAAAATCGCCATCCGGGTGCTGATCATCACCCAGTTATTCAATTTGCTATTCGTTCATATCGTGTTCGAGCGCTACGCACCGGACTTAAAACACGCCGCGCTCGCGCTGTCAATCAGCCTCGGCGCGCTGCTCAATGCATGGTGGTTGTATCGCGGGTTGCGGGCGCGTGGGCTGTACCAGCCGCAGGCTGGCTGGTCGCGTTATGGATGGCAGCTTTTTGCCGCGACGCTGTGTGCCGCGGCTGTGATTTTCTTCGCGAAACCTGCTGATGTGTGGTGGGTAACGACGGCTGAAATCCCGCGTGCGTCCATGCTTGCAGCGCTGTTTGCGCTGGGCGGATATACCTACCTCGGCGTGTTGTATTGCTTTGGGTTTCGCTTGCGCGATATTCGTCGGTAGCTGGCTTCGTAGGAGCGGCTCCGCCGCGACCACCGATTTCGGGTGTGCGCAGGTCGCGGCAGAGCCGCTCCTACAGCGTCAAAAGCGCCCTACGAAAACTTCCGCGGTACGCGCTTCTGCTCCGACGCTGGCACCGGAGCCAGCGCGCGAATGTGCAGCACATGGTCTACCAGCTCAAACCCGTGATCTTTCACGATTTTGGCGATGAGCTTTTCGATTTGCGCGTCGTGGAATTCAACGACCTTTCCGGTGTTCACGCAGACGATGTGGTCGTGCTTGTCGCCTTCGTTTAATTCAAAGATCGACTTGCCGCCCTCAAAGTGATGGCGCTTCAGCAGCCCCGCCTGTTCGAACTGGGTCAGCACGCGATAAATCGTGGCCAGCCCCACATCGAGACCTTCATCCATTAAAAGGCGATACACATCCTCGGCCGTCATATGGCGCACCTTCGAGCCCTGGAACAAATCCAGCACTTTCATGCGCGGCAGCGTGGCTTTGAGTCCGGCGTCTTTAAGGTCTTGAGCGTGTGCCATGGTCAGAAAAAGGTGATGAAAAGTCGTGATTGAATGCGTGAACCTGTGGTCTGCGAGTCGAACTATCGCCTGCCTTGGCTATCATACCCGCCTTACCGCCTCGTGCTCAAGCTCCCCCAGACCATGCGCTTATTCAGTTTTCTTGCCGCCTCCGTTCTCGCTCTGCTCCTCTCTGGCTGCGGCCTCGTCTACAAGATGGAGGTCAATCAGGGCAACTATGTCACCGAGGAAATGGCGGGCAAGTTAAAGGAAGGGCAGACCCGGCAGCAAGTGCGCCTCATACTCGGTTCGCCCACGACTGAGAGCATTTTTCACAAGGATCGCTGGGACTTTGCCTATTCGTTGGAGCGTCGCGGCAAGCCGATCACATCGCACAAGCTGACCGTGCTGTTTGCGGACGAAAAGGTCAAGAGCTGGACGGTGTCGGGTCTGCCGACCTCGCCGGTGGTGGATCGCGATCCGGCCTACGCCAACCTCGAAAAAGACAAAAAATCGGATGAAGGTGGCGCGAGTTGGTGGTCAAAGCTCGGTGACTGGTGGCGCAAGTAGGGCTCGCGCGATGACGGTCACAGCAATTGCCATCGCCGGGGCCTCTGGCAAGATGGGGCGCATGCTGTTTGATGCCTGCGCGTCTGACGCGGAGACGACGCTGGTTGCTGCGCTCGATGCGCCGCACAGCGCTGCCATTGGGGTGTCGGCGCGGGCTTTGGGTGGCAACGCTGACGTGCTTGTCGTGGCCGATGCAGCCAGCGTTCCGCGCGGCGCGGTGCTGATCGATTTCACGCGGCCTGAAGCCACGTTAGCGTACCTTGAAGCCTGCGTCGCGGGCGGGGTCGGCATGGTCATCGGCACCACCGGTTTCGACGACGCAGGCAAGGCCAAAATCGCTGAAGCTGCGAAAAAAATCCCCATCGTGTTCTCTCCGAATTATTCGGTCGGTGTGAACACGGTTTTCAAATTGCTCGAACTCGCGGCCAAATCGTTAAACGCGGGTTACGACGTCGAAATCCTCGAAATGCATCACCGCATGAAGGTCGATGCGCCGTCAGGCACTGCACTCAAGCTCGGCGAAATCATCGCCGAAGCCCAAGGCACGAAGCTCGCAGACCGCGCCGTGTATGCCCGCGAAGGGCACACCGGTGAGCGTAAAAACGGCACTATTGGCTTCGCGGCACTGCGCGGTGGCGACGTAGTGGGCGATCACACGGTGGTCTTCGCGGGCGTCGGCGAGCGCATAGAAATCACCCACAAATCGGCCAGCCGGGCGACTTATGCCGTCGGCGCGATTCGAGCGGCAAAGTTCTTGCGTGAGAAATCGAGCGGATTGTTCGACATGCAGGACGTTTTGGGTTTGAATTAGCGTTCGGTGGGGGATCAACTTCTTGCTGAAACGTCTACTGAACAGGGGCTAGATCTAAAATAGTCTGTAAGTCGACATAAGCCGCAAATAACTGTGAGCCCCTGTGTAGCGGTGCTTACGCCAAAAAGACGTACGCGGGAGAGACGGGTTACATGGCCAGACCAGACATCAGCAGAGGCGCATCGTCGCACCTCGGGAAACGCACCGATGTCCGTTGCCCAGGCTGCTACGACACCTTCCCGTGCGGCGCGACCGCCGAGTCGTGCTGGTGCCACACGCTGCCACCCCTTGATTTGTCGTCGCTGCCCGTTGCCCTGATTGGCAAAGGCTGCCTCTGTGCCAGCTGTTTGCAGGCCGCCCTTCGCGCTGAGGCCGGCCGGTAATTCGCCTTGGCCATCTTCCTGGTGCGCCACACCGCGCCCGACATCAAGCCGGGCGTGATTTACGCGGCGAGCAACGTGCCCGTACACGAGGCCGAATTCAAGCGCGTGATGCCGCTGATCGACGCCGCGCTGCCGCAAGAAGCACTGATCGTCACCAGCCATTTGTCGCGTTGTCGACGCTTGGCAGATTTTCTGTCGATGCGCGGCACCGGGCGTATTGTCATCATCGACCCAAGGCTGACCGAGCGTGACCTCGGGCGCTGGACCAGCAAAAAGTGGGAGCAGATTCCGCGCCGCGAAGCCAAGGAATTTGACGGCAACTTTCTGGATCACTGGCCACCGCCGGTGCAAACCGAAAACGGCCCGGTGCTGCGTGGCCTGAACGTTTATCCACGGCTCGGCGCCGGAGAATCGGTGCGAGCCATGCAGGCGCGCGTGATCGAAGGGTTTGAGGCGGCGTGGGACATCGCGGAGGGACGTCATCTGGTCATCGTCTCGCACGCCGGACCGATTGCCGCGATGATCGCCTACTGGCACGGCGAGATCCTGCGGCGCGGCATCGAGCCGTCGCCCGCCTGTGGCGACGTGGTGCAGCTCGGGGAAGGCCGACAGCGCGCCTTTATTGCGCGACGCGCGTCGCCCGTTGAAACGGTTAACAGCTTTTAGCTGAAACCATTGTTTCAAAAGGGCTAAGTAGGCAAATTAGCGAAAGCCGACTTTACGTCATTCACGCACCTAGCCCTAATAAAATAAGCGTTTGGCGAAAAAGCTTATATAAATCGACAGCCCGCAATCAGGTACACTCAGAGGGCTCTAGATACGGGAATTCGCGCGCTTTCAAGTGGTATCGGCATACACCCGGTGCACCGCGAGCAAAGCCCCGCCACCGCGCCATTGTTAGTGGTTGTTCATTCGGTTGAACGACATCAGCAACGCACTAGGGCTCGCAAATTAATCGATTGCCGCTCCTCTCTTTGCCGCGGCGGTCTTCGCACAAAGCCTTGAATCATGACGCCACACACGCCCTCCAGCAGCCCTACGTCGCTACTGCCATCCTTCACGCCAGCACTACTCGCCCTAGCCGACGGAGTCGTGTTTCGGGGTCGCAGCATCGGCGCGATCGGTCAGGCCACGGCCGAGGTTGTATTCAACACCGCGATCACCGGCTATCAGGAAATCCTCACCGATCCATCGTACGCGGGTCAGTTCGTGACGCTCACTTATCCCCATATCGGGAACGTCGGCGTGAACCCGGAGGATGTCGAATCACACAAAATTTTCGCCTCCGGCCTCATCATTCGCGACCTCTCGACGGTGGTTTCGAACTTTCGCGCCACGCAGTCGCTCGATGAATATTTGAAAGCCGCAGGTGTCGTCGGAATTTCCGACATCGACACTCGAAAACTCACGCGAATCCTGCGTGACCAGGGTGCGCAGAACGGCTGCATTCAGGCTGGCGAGATTGACGAGGCCAAGGCCGTTGCCGCCGCTAGGGGCGCGCCGAACATGGCTGGGCTTGATCTCGCCAAAGTCGTCTCCTGCACCGCAGCGTACGACTGGACGCAAAGCACCTGGGCGCTGGGCAAAGGTTTCGGCGAACGGATGGACTCGAAGTTTCACGTTGTCGCCTACGACTACGGCGTCAAGTTCAACATCCTGCGCATGCTCGCTGAGCGTGGCTGCAAATTGACCGTCGTGCCCGCGCAAACCAGCGCTAAAGACGTGCTCGCGATGAAGCCCGACGGCGTGTTCTTGTCGAACGGCCCCGGCGATCCTGAGCCCTGCGACTACGCCATCGCGGCTATCCGGGAAATCGTCGACAGCGGCACGCCCACGTTCGGCATTTGCCTGGGTCATCAGCTGCTCACGCTCGCGAGTGGCGGCAAAACATTGAAGATGAAAACCGGCCATCACGGGGCCAATCATCCGGTGAAAGACTTGGACGATGGCCGCGTGTTGATCACCTCACAAAATCATGGATTCGCAGCCGATGCTTCGAGCTTGCCCGCGAACGTGCGCGTCACCCACGTGAGCATGTTCGACGGCACGCTGCAGGGCATCGCGCGCACCGACAAACCGGCGTTCAGCTTTCAGGGCCACCCCGAAGCGAGCCCCGGCCCGCATGATGTGGCCTACCTGTTCGACCGGTTCATTGCGATGATGGGCAAGCCATCGTGAGTACGCTAAAAACAAAACGGCTCCTCCTCGTTCGCCACGGCGAAACGGACTGGAACGCCGAAGGCCGCATTCAGGGCATGCTCGACGTCCCTTTGAATGCACTTGGCGTGCAGCAGGCCGAGCTAGCAGCAGCGGAACTCGCGCGTACTATCGACGTGGCCGAGATGGTGTCGAGCGATCTGGTGCGCACGCGTGAAACGGCTACGCCCATCGCGGAGGCGACCGGTTTCGAGCCGCGTTTTGACGCGCGCATTCGCGAGCGCAATTTCGGAATCTGGCAAGGCAAAACCTACGAAGAATGGCGCGTGCAGGATGCTGTGGGAATGGCTCGCTACAACTCAGGCGACCCTGATTACGGCCCCGAAGGTGGCGAAACCGCGAGCCAGTTTTTAAAGCGCTGTGTTGATGCCGTGACCGATCTTGTTCTGGGCAGCAAAGAGAAAACACTGATCCTCGTCACCCACGGTGGTGTGGTTAGCTCAATGGTGCGCCATGCGCAGGGCCTCAATCCGCAAAGCGCGCGCACCTGGAGCGTGCCGAACGCGTCAATCAGCGAATGGCGTGTTGAATACGTCAATGACGACCCCGTTTTTTACGTCGACCGCATCGGTGATGTGGCTCATCTGGAGCACGCTGAAGCTGCGCTCGACGAAGTAGATAAGTAGAAGAAATAGAAAATCCGCTATGCCAAAACGTACCGACATAAAAAGCATCCTCATCATCGGCGCTGGCCCGATCATCATCGGTCAGGCCTGTGAGTTTGATTACTCCGGCGCTCAGGCCTGCAAGGCGTTGCGCGAAGAGGGCTACAAAGTCATCCTTGTCAACTCGAATCCTGCAACGATCATGACCGACCCCGAGATGGCCGACGTGACCTACATCGAGCCGATTACGGCAGCGGTCATCGAGCGCATCATCGAGAAAGAAAAGCCCGACGCGTTGCTGCCCACGATGGGCGGACAGACAGCCCTTAACGCGGCGATGGAGCTGTCAAAAAATGGCGCGCTGAAACGTCACAATGTTGAGCTAATCGGTGCCAACGAAGAAGCGATTGAAAAGGCCGAAGACCGCTGGAAATTCAAAGCCGCGATGACCAAAATTGGTCTTGGTTCAGCACGCTCCGGCATTGCGCACACGATGGATGAAGCGCATGCGGTGCAAAAAACGCTCGGCTTCCCGACCGTTATTCGTCCGAGCTTTACGATGGGCGGCAGCGGCGGCGGCATCGCTTACAACCATGAAGAATTCGTCACGATTTGCAAGAACGGACTGGAGCTTTCGCCGACCACCGAACTCTTGATCGAGGAATCGCTGCTCGGCTGGAAAGAGTTTGAGATGGAGGTGGTGCGTGACAAAAAAGACAACTGCATCATCATCTGCTCGATTGAAAACCTCGATCCGATGGGCGTCCACACCGGCGACTCGATCACCGTCGCGCCGGCGCAAACGCTGACCGACAAGGAATACCAGATCATGCGCAATGCATCGATTGCTGTGCTCCGCGAAATCGGTGTCGATACGGGCGGGTCCAACGTACAGTTTTCGATCAACCCCAAAGACGGTCGAATGATCGTGATCGAGATGAATCCGCGTGTGTCGCGTTCATCTGCGTTGGCGTCGAAAGCGACAGGTTTCCCGATTGCCAAAGTAGCGGCGAAATTAGCGGTTGGCTATACGTTGGACGAGTTGCGCAACGACATTACTGGTGGCGCAACGCCCGCGTCGTTCGAGCCGACCATTGACTACGTCGTCACCAAAATTCCACGTTTCGCCTTCGAAAAATTCAAGGAAGCCGATCCGCATCTCACCACGCAAATGAAGAGCGTGGGCGAAGTCATGGCGATTGGTCGCACTTTCCAAGAGTCGCTGCAAAAAGCATTGCGCGGGCTAGAGGTTGGGGTTGATGGATTCAATCTGAAATCAGTGGATGCCGACAAGATCAGCGAGCAGCTATCGAACCCGACACCGGATCGGCTTTGGTACGTGGCCGACGCGTTTGGCGTTGGTATGTCGGTCGACGAAGTGTTTGAAGACACGTCGATTGATCCGTGGTTTTTGACGCAAATCAAGGAAATCGTCGACCTCGAACTGGCGATTGAAAAGCGCACGCTCGAATCAATCAGCAAAGACGAAATGCGTCACCTAAAACGCAAAGGCTTTTCGGATCGCCGCCTGGCATACCTGCTAAAGACGGATCAGGATGCGCTGCGCACCGTGCGTCATGCGCTGGGTGTGCGACCGGTCTACAAGCGCGTGGACACGTGCGCCGCAGAGTTTGCGACGAAGACCGCCTACCTGTATTCGACCTACGAGGAAGAGTGCGAAGCACAGCCCTCGAACAAGAAAAAAATCATGGTGCTCGGCGGTGGGCCAAACCGAATCGGACAAGGCATCGAGTTCGATTACTGCTGCGTGCATGCCGCAATGGCGTTGCGCGAAGATGGTTACGAGACCATCATGGTCAACTGCAATCCTGAAACGGTTTCGACTGATTACGACACGTCGGATCGTTTGTACTTCGAGCCTGTGACGCTCGAAGACGTTCTGGAGATTGTGCACGTTGAAAAGCCGGTCGGCGTCATCGTGCAATACGGCGGGCAAACCCCGCTGAAACTCGCGCGCGATCTTGAGCGCTGTGGCGTACCGATCATCGGCACGACGCCAGACGCAATTGACGTCGCCGAGGATCGCGAGCGCTTCCAGAAGTTGTTGCAAGAAATTGGTCTCAAACAACCGCCAAATCGCACTGCACGCGACGAAGCGAGCGCCTTGCGTTTGGCCGACGAAATTGGCTATCCGCTGGTCGTTCGCCCCAGCTATGTGCTCGGTGGCCGCGCCATGGAAATCGTTCACGCGCCGGAAGATCTGGAGCGCTACATGCGCGAAGCGGTGAAGGTGTCAAATGATTCGCCGGTGCTGCTGGATCGTTATCTGAACGACGCGATTGAAGTCGACGTTGATGCGCTGTGCGACGGCACTGACGTCGTGCTCGGCGGCATCATGGAACACATCGAGCAGGCGGGTGTTCACTCAGGCGACTCGGCGTGTTCGTTGCCGCCGTATTCGTTATCGGACGAACTGCAGGACGAGTTGCGTCGGCAAACCGTGCTGATGGCGATGGCGCTTAAAGTCGTCGGCCTGATGAACGTGCAGTTCGCAGTCAAAGTCGAAGATGGCAAAGATGTGGTGTACGTGTTGGAGGTGAATCCACGCGCTTCACGCACTGTGCCGTTTGTTTCCAAAGCCACGGGTCGTCAGTTGGCGAAGATTGCCGCGCGTTGCATGGCCGGTCAATCGCTCAAGTCGCAAGGCATAGTTGGCGAGGCGCTGCCGCCGTATTTCTCAGTGAAAGAAGCGGTCTTCCCGTTCAATAAGTTCCCCGGCGTCGACACCATCCTCGGCCCGGAAATGAAGAGTACGGGCGAAGTCATGGGCGTGGGCTACAGCTTCGCCGAAGCCTTCGAAAAATCGCAGCTCGCGGCTGGAACACGCCTGCCGACGAGCGGCAAAGTCTTCCTCTCGGTCAAGCAGGCTGACAAGACAAAAATCGGCGAAGTCGCGCGCATCCTGCATGAAGTGGGTTTTGTGCTGGTCGCCACCAAAGGCACGGCGGCGGCGGTCGCCGAGGCCGGAGTGCCAGTAGAAATCGTGAAAAAAGTGCAGGAAGGCCGCCCCAACATCGTGGACATGATCAAAGACGGTCAGCTTGCGCTGGTGATCAATACGGTGGAAGAAAAGCGCGGTGCCGTGGCGGATAGCTCCTACATCCGCCGTGCTGCGCTTGCCGCCCGCTTGCCCATTTACACGACCATTGCCGGGGCCAGAGCCGCTGCGATGGGCATTCAAGACGGCCCCGAGTTAACCCCCTACCCGTTACAGTCACTTCTGAAAGAAGTTGTAGTACAGTAGAACTGTTATCGCCGTTACTCGATTCGGCCCGCCGAGAGCGAATTCGGCGGGCTTTGTTTTTTCTTCAGTGACAAGCGCCGAGTGACGAGTGAGCATCAGGCTTTCACGGCTCACTGCTCACTTGTCACTGCTCACTCCCTGAGTCCATCATGAGCACAATCCCCCTAACCAAAGTCGGCGCAGAACAACTCAAGGCCGAGCTACATCGCCTGAAGACGGTTGACCGCATCGAGACCTCGCGCGCGATTGGTGAAGCGCGCCTGCAAGGCGACATCAGCGAAAACGCAGAGTACGAAGCCGCGAAAGAAAAGCAGTCCTTCATCGAAGGCCGCATTCAGGAAATCGAGGGCAAACTCGGCAACGCGCAGGTGATCGATCCGAAAACGATCAACTCTGAAGGCAAAGTCGTATTCGGTGCCACCGTTGAATACGAAGATTGCGACACCGAGAAAAAATTCACCTATCAAATCGTCGGCGAGGACGAGGCCGATTTCAAGATTGGCAAAATTTCAATCGGCTCGCCGCTGGCCCGCGCGTTCATCGGCAAGTCCGCTGGGGAGGTGGTCGAAGTGCAGGCACCGGGCGGTGCTCGCGATGTCGAGATCGTTAGCGTTCGCTACGTGTAGCCACAATGCGCTGCGGCAACCGCCTATCCGCTGGCCAACGAAAATTGAAAACTGACTCGCAGCGCGCGCTTGCCGACGCGTACGCGCTACGGAGTCAACGACGCGTGCGTCAGCACGCCGTCCGCCCGGCAAACCCGTAGCGCCAACTAAAATAGCCGCATGGCGCTAATGATCACCGACGAATGCATAAACTGCGACGTCTGCGAACCCGAATGTCCCAATGACGCAATCAGCATGGGATCGGAGTTCTATGTGATCGATCCCGCGAAGTGCACCGAATGCGTGGGCCACTTCGACGTGCCGCAGTGCCGCGAAGTGTGTCCTGTCGATTGCATTCCGGTGAACGCTGAACACATTGAGAGCAACGATCAGTTATTGCTCAAATATTCAGCTCTGATGAAACTCAAAGAGAAAACCGCATGAAGACGAAACCCGTACTGACCCTTGAAGACGTCAAAAAAATTGCAGCTGGTGCCGAGGCTGAGGCGGTCAAGAATAATTGGGCGGTGACGATTTCCATCGTTGACGATGGCGGGCATTTGCTGTGGTTGCAACGGCTTGATGGTGCCGCGCCAGTATCCGCGTGGATCGGGCCACAAAAGGCGATCACGGCGGCGATCGGACGCCGCGAGAGCGCGGTGTACGAAAAGATGGTCAACGAAGGGCGTGTGTCGTTTTTGTCGGTGACGCCAGTGACGCCGCTCGAAGGTGGCGTGCCGATTATCGTGGAAGGCCAGTTCGTGGGGGCTGTCGGCGTTTCGGGCGTGAAGTCGTCCGAGGACGTTCAGATCGCTAGAGCAGGGGTCGCGGCGCTCGGATTGTAGATATCAGCATTTTTCTGCAAGCGCGGCTGCATAGGGGCTAGTGCTTGTAAACGTCATAAGTCGATTTATAAGCATTTAGGCGTTTAGACCCAATTGAGTATGGGCTGTGGCGAAAAGCTGTTAACTAAAACTCTCAAAGAAGGTTACGTAATGACCGCCGCACTGTTCTGCATTTTGTTGGCGACACTCATGCCCATCGTCTGCGCTGGCCTCGCTAAGGGCAAAGACATGAATGTGTCGCATAAGGACGGTGGTTACGACAATCGCAATCCGCGCGACTGGCTAGCAAAACAACAGGGCTTCAAGCGCTGGGCACAAGCCGCGCAGGAGAACAGCTGGGAAGCACTGCCATTCTTCGCCGCTGCCGTGATCGTGAGTCACATGCTGGGCGTGATTGGCTGGTTACCGAATGCGCTAGCGGTTGCTTTCATTGTGTTGCGCGCTGTCTACATCTGGCTTTACCTAATCGCGAAACAGCGTGCGCGCTCGCTGGTCTGGAGCGCTGCGTTCCTGGTGAATGTTGCGATATTTTTGTTGCCGATTTTTATGTAGCACACGGCTGAATCGGATCACACATTGTGCGAGCGGTTCCACCGCGATTGCTGGTGACGATCTATCGCGGTGGAACCGCTCCCACAAGCCAGCCCACGGCGCAGCGCGCCACACTCAATTCTGCCGCCACGGCAGCCCGCGATAGCGCCAGCCACCGCGTGAACTGCGATGCGCCACCGCATCGGGATCGCCTTCAAAGCCTTCGAGAATGTTGTAGGCCGTAATGCCCAGCTCGGTCGCACGCTTCGCCGACGCAATCGAGCGAATGCCCGAGCGGCAGAGCATCACCACGGGCTTGCCACCTGACGCATCCACCAGCGCACGAATCTGCGCATCAAAATCCGGGTTCATCGTCATCCCCGGCCACTGCTTCCACGGCACGACAGCCGCGTCCGGCACGAAGCCCACCCATTCGCGCTCAGCCTGCGTGCGGATGTCCAACAATAGCGCCTTGCCGGATTGCCACCAGCGCCACGCCAGCTCCGGCGATACGTCCCCCGCGTAACCGGCAGCGAGCGTAGGCGCATCATCGTCCACAGCGCCCGCATGATGCTGCACCCCGAGCCAGAGATTGGCAGGCACGGCCTCGTCAATACGTCGCGGTTTCGGCAAGTGCAGCGCATCCATGAGTGCAATAAATTCGGCGCGACTCTGGTGAGCGAGACGGCTGTTGTGTGCACGCTCATGGCCGATGGTGCTTTGAGTGCGACCTTTGTAGTCATGCGCAGGCCACACGACGGTCTCGGGCGGTAGCGTGAACAATCGCTCGGTGACGCTGGTGTAGAGCGCGTCGGCTGAGCCTGACTGAAAGTCGGTGCGGCCACAACCGTCGATCAACAGCGCGTCGCCGGTAAACACATTAGTGCGCCAGAGAAACGACATACTCCCTGCAGTATGGCCCGGCGTGTGAATCGCCGTGATCGATTCGCCGCCGAATTCAATTGTGTCGCCATCCTGCAGCTGTCGCGCCGCTGATTGGATGCCGCAACCGGCGGGCACTGCCGCCTGCGCGCCGGTGTGCTCAATCAACTGCCCGGCGGAGGTAATATGATCAGCGTGCGCATGCGTCTCAAGAATCCAGCGGAGGCGGACGCGGTGTTCCTTGAGTGCCGAAAGATCACGCTCAAGCTGTGTATCGACCGGGTCGATCAATACTGCGTCGCGCGTCGCGTCATCGATGAGCAGATAAGTGAACGTCGAGGATTCGGGTTCGAACCATTGAATAGGTAACATGAAAGGGCTCTGGTTGATGAGGGAATTACGTTGTTCAGGCGTATTTTGCGAGCAAATCAGCCACGCCTTCCGGTGCCACCTGACCGTGTTGTACGGCACAGCCGACTAACGCGAAGAACGCGCGATCCAGTGCTCGCCGTGCAGCGGTCAGTTGTTGCGCCACGGCTTCGCAGCTCTCGCCCTCTTCGATCAGGCGCGCCACCGCGCGCACTTGCCCTTCGGCACGACGCAATCGGGAGGTCAGCGCTCGCATGTCCGCGTCCGACATTGTGTTGGGCATCGGCTTGCGTTTCGGTGAGGCTACCTTCGCCACGCACACCGGCATTGGGTTGCTAATTTTCATAACATTCAATATACTCCCTACCAGTATATAAATCAAATCGAGCTTCAACCATGCATCCCTATCTGGTGTCACTTTTCGGCGGTCTTTTGATCGGCGTGTCTGTATGGCTGATGCTCGCCGGGCTGGGCCGCGTCACAGGCATTAGCGGTATCGCTGCGACAGCGCTCACCGCGCCAAAAGAAAGTCTGTGGCGCTACGCCTTTCTGGTCGGACTCATTGGCGGCGGGTTGCTGTTCGTGCGTTTGTTCGGCACTGCGTCGGCAGGCGTTGCCAGCACACCGTGGTTGATGGTTGCCGGATTGCTGGTTGGATTTGGCACCGTGCTCGGCGGCGGTTGCACGAGTGGTCACGGCGTCTGCGGTCTGGGGCGCCGTTCACCACGCTCGCTGATTTCAACGCTGACGTTTATGGCGGCGGGCATGGCTACGGTCGCGATTATCCGGGCAATCAATGGGAGTGCGGCATGAGCGCGACGACGACCCATATCCATGCTGCCGTCATCGCTCTTTTCGCGGGCCTCATCTTCGCCGCGGGCCTGACGCTCGGCGGCATGGTGGATCCGCGCAAGGTTCAGGACTTTCTCGATATCGGCGCGCTGTTCGGCTGGGGTGGCGGCAGGTGGGACCCCAGTCTTGCCTTTGTGATGGGCGGCGCGCTGTTGGTGTCGCTGTTCGCTTTTGGTACGGTTGGCACGGTCAAGTCGCATCACGTGCCGTGGGTCAGCGGGCGTTTCGAGTTGCCAACCCGGCGCGACATTGATGCGAAGCTGGTCGTTGGTGCGATCCTGTTTGGTGTTGGCTGGGGTATCGCTGGCTATTGTCCAGGCCCCGCATTGGCGAGCCTGTTCACCGGCGGGGCGGACATCCTGTGGTTTCTGGGAGCGATGCTGCTGGGTATGCTTGTGGCAAAGAAGTGGTTCTCCTGATTTGAAATCTGACCTGATGGCAACCAACCCGCAACCCAGAGACATTGTCCTCGTGCAGAGCATGCGCAACACCATCATGGTGGCGAGTGTGCTGGCGTCGGCCGCTTTACTCGGTGTCATGGCCTTTGTCGGTGCGACACATGGGCTGCATGGCGGATCATCGTCGACATTGATTCGCTTTTCGGTCGGTGCGATGGCGCTGCTCGCCGTCGCGTTTTCGGTCGTCGCGTTGGTGCTGTTGTCGCGCGCGAGCCGCGACTCGGATCCCGATTTGATTGAGCGTGACTGGCGACGTGCGCACAGCTGCGTAATGATCGCGGGCGCTGCATTTGTGTTGTTTGCCTTTGGCGCGTTGTGGGTCGCGTTGTGACGCGCTCGGGATCAGCACAAAAACGAAAAACGCACACCATGCAATCGATCCGGCAACGGCTACATGTTCCACGCCGCCAGCAATAGCAGCATGCAGCCCAGCGAGCGGCGCATCTTTGCCGTCTGCAATGGCTTCACCGCATTTTTTGACAGCATGCCGAGGGCAAGCAGAACCGGCAGCGTCGACGCGCCAAACACCGCCATGACCAGCGCGCCGTCAAGCGGATGTGCAGCAAGAACCGCCGGAGCCAGCGCGCTGTAAATCATGCCGCAGGGGAGCATTCCCCACAGCGCCCCGCGCAGCAGATCGCCGCCGACGCCACCGCGCGCCGTGGCGCAAATGCGCGCGCCATCAAACTGTCGCCACACACGCTGCCCGACGCTCTCGATAGGCGCATAAGCCTGACGAAACCGCAGCAAATACGAGGCGGAAAACAATAGCAACACATTGGGCAACAGCAGCCACGCGGTTTGCAGCACTTCGTTACGCAGAAAGCTCGTCGCGGCGGCGCTGAAGGCGGCAACTATGGCACCCAACAGCGCATACATACTAATGCGTCCAAAATGCGATGCGAGGGGTTGGCGCGGTCGCTCTGGCTGGCGCGTGAGCAAAGCCAACACGAGCGGCCACGGTGATGCGCCCGGCTGCGACATCGCAACATATCCTTCGCGGCAAGGCGCAAAGGTAGCGTTCAACCGCGACACGAGCGGCAGCGACGTGGGTTCGTCGGTGGGGTCCTGGGCCAATGAATTTGACGCCGACCTCATCGTGATGGGCGGCTACGGACATACGCGCCTGCGCGAATGGGTGCTGGGTGGCGTGTCAAAAACGCTGTTGGAACATACGACTGTGCCGGTGCGGATGTCGCATTGAGGTCGCTGTGAATGGCGCTACCCCACGCCTCCCGGACTCCCGATGGGTACACAGGTTTCGTCCAGACTGCTTGCCATCGCGTAGTCTCGGCGGGTGACCGCAAGGCGACATGCCGTGCATCTGAATACTGCATCAACGCAAGCGGAAACTCTCTACGATTCTTGGCGTACGTTCTCAGCAGTCAAAGCAGAACCTGACTAGTTACGTGCCTCAGACCGCAGCCCTGACGCCCACGCTGTCATGTTGAGCGAGTCGAAACATCTGGTGGCATGCGCAAAAGCTCGTGGTGA
>JAYVPF010000115.1:0-26114 GCA_043757535.1 Burkholderiales bacterium | reverse complement strand
CGCTCGCCACTTCCGCCGTGCATGACAGCGCCACTGCCACTCGTGCCATCGCATCTCCTTGGTCGACAAGACAAGGAGATCATAATACTATCGTTTATTAATGCAATTAAACACTAGCGCAGCTCGCCATCCGACACGATCTGGCACTGCTCACTACGGACAAGGATTTCACGCATGCGGCCAAGCACTGTTCGCTTCGCGTATGGCCCGCGAAGGCGCGTGCGAAGCGGTGATGGCGAACACTTCGATCGTCGGATCGCTGTCAACTTGCGCCTGACCGAACAGGCGCCAATCGCGTCGCGCACTTTTGCAAATGTGCAACAAATATTGGGTTTAATTGTCGGGGCTCCCTCACCATAAAACCCGAACTCCATAGTCAGCAAACACCGGATCAACGGTCGCAACGACTGCATCCAGGGTGGTGGCTTGCGCAATCAGCATGCGGTCGAACGGGTCACGGTGGGAGCCGGGTAGCGCGCCTGCGCTCAATGAATGTTCGAGCGTGATGGGTACGACCTCGAAGCGCTGTTTGCGCAAATACGTCGGTAGTTTTTCGACGATGTCGCGTGCTTCGGGCAGTTTGCCGATGCGGTATTTGGTCGCGATTTCCCAACCAGTTGCGGCGCTCACCAAAACGCGCTGATCAGGCGCAGCAATCGCTGCGCGTGCCGTCGCGCTCAGCTCCACGCTGTCGAGCAGCCACCAGAGTAGCGCGTGAGTGTCGAGAAGGAGCGGGCGCAAAGCCGCAACCCTAGGCGTGGCTGACGCGGCGGACGTGCCCGACGCGCCCGACGCTATTGCCCCCATGCGCTCAATTCGTCTTCAGGGAGCGGGTCAAAGAAGGCTGGCGTGAGGCTATTGTGGCCTTTCGCGATACCGGGCGTACGCGGTGGCGCATCGACGGGAACCAGGCGCACAAACGGTTTGCCCGCTTTGGCGATGATGACTTCTTCGCCCAACATGGCAGCGTCTACCATGCGCGAAAGCTGCGCTTTGGCATCCTGAATATTGACTTGCATTTTGCGCACCTGTGTGGCTGGTCTGGTTAGATCGATAGTACCAGAATGCTTGAGGTGCGAGCGCTGCGAAAGATGATCAGCTTTTTGCTGAAAGTACCATTCAATAAAGGCGTAGCGCTATGAAATGACAATAGTCGAGTGTCACAGTTTTGACGTGCTGCACCCAACTGAATAATGTGTTCGTCAAAAAGCTATAACTCAAAAAGTGCACAAACTGAAAGGAGTGGCACAGGCCGCGATGCCCTACGCTCCCAAAGTCTTCGCAGCTCTCGCCGCTACTCCTCAAAAACGCCTACCAGAACTTCCACCAAGCCGAACCCGATTCAACCGCCGCGCGGTTAAATGTCGAGCGATACACCCGTTCGGTATCGGCCGCGACCTGCGTATTGCCCATCGCCTGGTAGCTCTGCACCATGATACGTAGCGCCTCTTCGTTGGCGGGGGTGTTCGGGAAATTGGTCAGGCAGTTCTGGGCGCGGTTGATCGCGGCCTGATACGCGCCGCGATTGAAATAGTAGCGTGCGATATGCGCTTCGTTTTGTGACAAGGCATTGACGAGGTAGCGCAGGCGCAGCCGCGAATCGCCCGTGTATTTGCTTTGCGGGAACTTGTCGACCAGCGTTTTGAATGTGGTGTAAGCCTCGCGGGCAGATTTCTGGTCGCGCTCTGACAAGTCCTGAGTGGCGATGAACGAGAGCAGGCCCAGGTCTTCGATGAAATTGGCCAAGCCCTTGATGTAATAGGCGTAATCGACGTTTTCGTGATTCGGGTAGAGCTTGATGAAGCGGTCGGCCGCTGCAATCGCCTGCGCACGTTCGCCGAGCTTGTACTGGGCGTACGCCGTGTCGATGATCGCCTGCTGCGACTGCACGCCATACGGGAAGCGGGACTCGAGCGTTTCGTAGAGCTTGACGGCTTCGGTGTAGTTGCCCGCCGACAGCGCCTCTTTCGCGCGCTTATACAATGCCTCTACGCTCTGCTTTTGCGGGTCTTCGGTTTTGCCGAATAGGCCGCTCATGGAGCCGCAACCAGACAACAGCACGCTCGCCATGAGCATGAAAACAAGACTTTGTACTTTAGCGGCTAGGCGCATGGCTTTTCCTGAGGATCACATCGAAACATCGAACACAAGTCGGATTATAGGTGCCGCAATTGCCCGCCACAGAGCGCTCACGGCAGGGCTCTGGCTATGACTCAGGAAATCACGATTCCGTTCTCGCTCTCGGGCGTTCGGCTGGACGGTGCGTTGGCGCAGCTTTTTCCCGAGCATTCACGCAGTCGGCTGAAAGCCTGGCTTGAGCAAGGCCACGTTACCGTTGACGGTGCGGCGTTGCCGGGCAAGACCAAACTGGAGGGCGGCGAAATCCTCGTCGCCAATCTGCCGGAGCCGGAAATTCAGACCGAGGCGCTCGCCGAGGACATTCCGATCAGCGTGATCTTCGAGGACGAGCATTTGTTGGTGATCAACAAACCACCGGGGCTCGTAGTGCATCCGGGCGCGGGCAATCGCGAGGGTACGCTGCTGAACGCGCTCTTGCATCATGCGCCGCAGCTCGCAAACGTGGCGCGTGCTGGCATCGTGCATCGGCTCGATAAGGATACGAGCGGCGTGATGATGGTGGCCAAAACGGCGCTGGCGCAGACCCATCTGGTACGTCAGCTTCAGTCGCACAGCGCCTCCAGAGAGTACGTGGCGCTGGTGCACGGCGAGGTGAAAAAAGGCGGCACGATTGAGAACATGATCGGCCGTCATCCTAAGGATCGCACGCGTCAGGCGGTCGTCGTGTTCGGCGGCAAAACGGCCATTACGCATTACAAAGTGCGTGAGCTTTTTGGTGGCCCCGCACTAAAGGGACGGCACTACACGCTCTTGGAATGTCAGCTCGAAACTGGGCGCACGCACCAGATTCGCGTTCACCTGTCGAGCCAGCAACGTCCGCTGGTGGGCGACGCGACGTATGGCAAGCGCGGCGATGTCATGTTCGGTCGGCAGGCGCTGCATGCGTGGCGGTTGACTGTCATCCATCCGTTTACAGGTGAGAAAAAGCGCTTTGTTGCACCGATGGCGATGGACATGAAAAACCTGCTGAAGGGTCTGCGCGCTGAGCGCGACAACTTGCCGGAGGAAGACGACTTCGATGACGATTTCGAGGAAGATGGCAATGAGTTTATTTATGTGCGTGAGTAGGGCGGCGCGTATTCACTCGATTCGTCATCCTGAGCGGCAGCGAAGGATCTGGGGGCATGCGATCACTTCAATCACTTGCAACCGTCTTCGCATGCGACCTGATCCTTCGCATGCTCAGGATGACATTGATCTCAATTTCGCCAAGGGTGCGCTATCACGCCCTCGCAGTTTGTGGTTGCTCTAATTCAGCCTGACTGGCCTGCGCCGCCGAATGTTCGCGCTGCGATGACCACACGGCGAGGCGGCGTCAGCCGTGCACCGTACGATGAATTAAATCTCGGTTACGCAACCAAAGATGATCGCGCTGCGGTTGTTGAAAATGAGATGCTCGTTGCGACTGCAATGGGTGTTCAAACCGAGGCTATTCGTTGGGTCTATCAAGTTCACGGTGTGGAGGTGCATCGCGCAGAATCGTTGCCTGTGAACGCGCCGTTGGGTGCGACCACGATCACTGGCGACGCAATAGTGAGCCATACGGCAGGCCTTGTTTGCGGGATCAAGATCGCGGATTGCATGCCGGTATTGTTTGCTGCGCGAGATGGATCGGCGGTGGGAGCGGCGCACGCTGGTTGGCGCGGGCTTTCGGGCGGCGTGCTGGAGAAAACGGTGACCGCGATGGGCACGGAGCCGAGTGAAATCGTGGCGTGGATGGGCCCTGGCATCGGACCAAAAGCATTTGAAGTCGGCGAAGATGTACGTGATGCCTTCATCAAGCATGACGCGCATGCCGCCGCCCATTTCTACCCGCGCGCGACTCCCGGAAAATTTCTCTGCGACTTGTATTCGATTGCGCGGCTCCGGCTCGGCGCAACAGGCATCATCGAAGTCACTGGCGGCAACTATTGCACATTCGGTCAACCGGAATTATTTTTCTCGCATCGGCGAAACCCGTTGACCGGTCGCATGGCGGCTTTTGTGTGGATCGACGCGCGCAGGGACACCGCGTAGCGTGAGATTGCAAATCTCCGTGATAATTCGCGCATGTCTCACGCCGCTGTAACCAAACGCGCCTTATCTGCCTCGGCTGCCTCGACGGCCGCAGCCGTCGAGCGGCCCGCTGACACGCTTGCCTGGATCGAGGCGCGTGCTGGTCATGCGGCGGCGTTGCGCGGCGCGGCGTCGGGCGAATTATTGCTGAAGCTTCGCCTTGACGAGGACTGCGTGATCGCAGCGCAACTCACCGTATTGCCCGCTGATGCAGAGACCGAAACAGCCGTGCTCGAGGCATTTGGCCCCGAGATCACGAATCTGTTTTCTGGCGTGCACCGGATGGCGACGATGCAGGGTCTGTCCAAGTCATCGGTTGCGCCGACAACACATGCCTTGGTCGCAGAGCGAGCGCAACAAACCGAAGCCTTGCGCAAGATGCTGCTGGCGATGGTCGACGACGTACGCGTCGTTTTGATCAAGCTTGCCGAGCGCTTGGTGTCGCTGCGCAGTGCTGCGCTGTCAACGGAGGCGCGTCGCAACGAGAGCGCGCAGGCGGAAGCGCGCGAGGTGATGGAAATTTTCGCGCCGCTAGCCAATCGCCTCGGTGTCTGGCAGATCAAATGGGAGCTTGAGGACTTGTCACTGCGTCTGCTGGAACCCGCGCAGTATCACAGCATTTCACGCTATCTCGACGAGACTCGCGTCGAGCGCGAGGCGTATATCGACACCACGAAAGCGGTGTTGCGCGACGCGCTGGAGAAAGCGGGCATCAGCGGCGAAATCACGGGTCGCTCAAAACACATCTATTCGATTTACGACAAGCTCAAACGAAAGCGCTGCGCGATTGAGGAGCTCTACGACATTCGCGCACTGCGGGTGATCGTGCCCGAGATGAAGGATTGTTACGCCACGCTGGGCATCGTGCACAGCCTATTTCAGCCGGTGTCTGGCGAGTTTGATGATTACATCGCCAAGCCTAAGGCGAACCACTATCGCTCGCTGCATACGAGCGTGATCGGCCCGCACAACCGCGCGCTTGAAGTGCAGATTCGGACGCAGGACATGCACCAGTCGAGTGAGTACGGCGTCGCCGCGCACTGGAATTACAAAGAGCGCGGCAGCGCTGCACGCGACGCCAGTTTTGCCGCGAAGATCGCGAGCTTGCGGCAGGTGTTGTCGTGGGGCAAGGAGGTCAGCTCGCCCGGTGAATTGCTGGCGGGGTTCAAGTCGTCGCTGTTTGACGAGACGATTTTTGTGTTGACGCCGCAGGGCAAGATCATCGACCTGCCCAAGGATGCGACGCCGATTGATTTCGCCTACGCAGTGCACTCGGGGCTCGGCCATCGCTGCCGAGGCGCCAAGGTGGACGGCATGATGGTGCCGCTCACGACGCCCCTCAAAAATGGGCAACGCGTTGACGTTATCACCGTGAAAGCGGGCGGTCCATCGCGCGACTGGCTTAACCCGGACAACGGCTATTTGCATAGTAGCCGTGCGCGAGGCAAGGTGCGGCAATGGTTCAATACGCTTGATTCGCAGGAGACACTTTCGCACGGTCGCGCTGTGGTTGAAAAGGATTTGCAGCGACACGGACAAACCGCGCTAAGCCTCGACAAACTCGCGCACGAAGCGGGCTTCAAGTCGCACGACGAATTATTCGGCGCCGTCGGTCGCGCCGAATTGAACACGCGCGAACTCGACGTGGCGATTCGAAAAGCGGCGGGCCTGCTCGATACGGTGCCCGACCCGCAGGCGCGCGAAGTACACACCAGCCGCAGCAAGGCGAAGTCGGGCGGCGGCGGCATTCTGGTAGTCGGTGTCGACAAGCTGATGACGGGGCTCGCCAAGTGCTGCAAACCGGTGCCACCGGACCCGATTGTGGGTTTTGTCACACGGCTCAAAGGCATCACGATTCACCGCCATGATTGCAGCAACGTCATCCGCATGATGGCGCAGGAACCGCGCCGCATCATTACTGCGGATTGGGGCGAGGCGGCGCAGGATGACGTGTTCAGCGTGCAGATCGAAGTGATGGCGAGTGATCGCCAGGGCTTGCTGCGCGACATCTCTGACGTGCTGGCACGCGAGAAAATTAACGTCACGGCGGTGAACACCTTGTCGCGTGATTTCATGGCGAAAATGAAGTTCACGGCCGAGGTGAAAAGCATCGATCAGCTGCGCGGCGCACTGGTGCAGGTGACGCAGGTGAAAGGCGTGCAGAGCGCCAGAAGAACCTAGAGATGCCCCATTGCACAAAGAATTTCCAAGGAGGACAAAGATGAAACACGTTGCCAACAAATGGCTGGCTGCGGCGCTGGCGAGTGTGGCGATTTCGGCCTACGCGCAGTACCCGAACAAGCCAATCAAGATGGTGGTGCCGTTCCTGGCCGGTGGCACGACAGACATCCTGGCGCGAGCCATGGCTGCGGAATTGCAAAAGGCGTTCGGTCAGGCCGTCGTCGTGGAAAACAAGGCAGGCGCAGGCGGCAACATCGGGGCTGATTTCGTTGCCAAGTCCGCGCCGGACGGCTACACACTCTTGATGGGCACCGTCGGCACGCATGGCATCAACGTTTCGCTCTATCCAAAAATGCCTTACGACGCGGTGAAAGATTTCGCCCCTGTTTCGTTGGTGGCGGCGGTCCCCAATGTGCTGGTGGCGGCACCCTCGTTTCCGGTCAACAGTGTCAAGGAATTGATCGACGCGGCGAAAAAGGATCCCAACAAAATCACCTTCGCATCAAGCGGTGCTGGCACGTCGATTCACCTCTCCGGTGAGCTCTTCAAGCAGCTTGCCGGTGTGCAGATGACGCATATACCGTACAAAGGCTCGTCAGCTGCGATCCCCGACGTGATGAGTGGACAGGTCAACGTCATGTTTGACAACGCGCCCACCGTCATGCCGCAGATTCGTGGCGGTAAATTGAAAGCCATCGCGGTGACCACCAGCAAGCGTTCGCCCGCTTTGCCAAATACACCCACGATCGCCGAGATGGGCTTACCGGGCTATGAAGCGAGCTCCTGGTTTGGCGTTCTCGCGCCTGCGGGCACGCCCAAAGACATTGTCGACAAGCTCTCGCAAGCGATCAGTAAGTCACTGCAAACTGCCGAAATTCGCGAGCGCCTGGCCTCGCAGGGTGCCGACGCCGTAGGCAATACGCCGGAGCAATTTGCGGCGCACATCAAGTCAGAAATTGAGAAGTGGGCGAAGGTGGTCAAAGCGTCGGGTGCAAAGGTCGATTGACCAATTTTTGGTAGGCCTTCGCCCGGGATTTGCAAGCTGCCTCGACGACATCATCGATGGCACGATTTGTCACGTTGAGCGAAGCGGAATATAAGGCGGCAACCTCTGAGCGTCGTCGCAACTGCGCCAGCTCTCATCGTGGTTCTTTGCTGGTTACTAAGGCACCTGGCGGCAGCCGTCGACTTGAAATTGCCTAAAAGTGACTCGCGCATTGCGCATTCACGTCCGCGCGAATCGCGGCAGCGGTCTGAAATGGCAAACCGGAAGGGCGCTGGATCCCGTTGAGCAAATCTGAATCGGGATACCCGTCCATCAATCGATAGAGAATCAGACCCGTCACAGCAGCGGAGGGGCCAGCGGGTTCGACACCCAAGTAGCGGTGATCTCCAATGTAGTTCGCAATCGCAGTGGCGTTTGCCGGATTGACGCCCGCCAAGCCGTCGACCAATGCCGCACCACGAAAACCCAACAGATAACGCAGTATCAGCGCACCGTCAGTCGCGGCGTTGGTGCTCAAGTTGGTATCCACATCGAGCGCGCAGGTTTTGGCGAGGACGGCGACCATGTTGCAATCGGCCGTGAGCGCCGCCGTGGTCGCGATGTTGCCCGCAAGCGTTGCACCGCAGCCTTGCACGTTATCCACGCGGTAGCCGACGTCAGGGATCACGGTGAAGGTGGTGGATTGGCCCTGGGCAACGGTGCGTGAGGTGGGTGAAACGCTGCCATGGGCCACGCCCGCTTCTTCCGCAACACTGGCGTTCGCGGTGACGTTGACGGCGAGCGGCGCGAACGTGAAATTCACGCTACAGTTGCCGTTAATGGGATACGTGGTGATGGTGGTCGAGGCCGTGTTCGCCGCGCCGTCGCTGAAGTATCCCGCGACACCTCCGCAGGCTGTCACAATGCTACTTCTGCGATAGCCCGCGTCGGGCGTTCCGATCACCGTGATGTCCGATCCAAAAAGTCTGGATTGCGGACCCAGTGGCGTGACGGTGCCGCCCGCTGTGGTAGCCACATTGACGGTGAACACGGCATTGCTGAAGGTCGGCACGACAGTGCAATCCGAGGTCATACCAAACGTGCTGTACGTCGTCCCAGACAAGGCTCCGTGGGGACAGCTGCCGCCCACGATGACACCGTAACCCGCATTCGGCGCGACGCTAAATTGCGCGAACGGAAATACGCTGCCCGTAAGCTGCGGCCAATCGGGGAAGATCGTGCCGCCCGCTGCGGGAACGGGTGTGGCTATGAAAGTCGTGGTGCAATCGATTGACCACGGCGTGCGGCCCGTCGCGGAGTCCCACGCTACGTCATTCATCGCCGACATCGGATTCGGACAGAGCACCGAATTGTTTGCAATGAGGGAGTTGGTGGCCGGTGGCGTGGGTGGTGGCCCGGTGAACTGATTGTTCTCGACACGAAAAGCAGTGAGACTGGAAAGGCTCGCGAGGGACGGGAGTGATCCCGACAGACGATTGTTCGACAGGTCGATATCGGATAGATTGGCTAGCCCCGTCAAGGCTGGAACGCTCCCCGTCAGCGCGTTGCGACTCAGGTTAATGCTGCCCAGCAAGGGCAGTGAATTCAGCGCGGGAATCGACCCGCTCAAACGGTTGTTGCCCAGCGTGACCGAGCGCAATTGCGGCAGCGAGGTGAGCGCGGGGATGCTGCCCGTTAAAAGATTGCTCTGCGCCGAGAATCTTTGCAGTAGCGGCAAGCTGCTGAAGCTGCCTATGCTGCCGTCGAGTAGATTGTTAGCTAGGTTGACGGCAACCAGCGCGCTCATTCCGGTCAGCACGGGAATGTTGCCCGTGAGCTTATTGCCGTCAGCAGTGAAATACTGCAAATTCACCAATTGCGTGATTGACGCCGGGAGCGAGCCGGTCAAGCCCTTGCCCGAACGTAAAATCTCAGTGACCGTCGTGCCCGCCGTGTTGCAGGTAATACCGACCCACGAGCACTCAGTGCCAACAGCACCCAGCCATCCGGTGTTGTTCGTCCAGCTCGCGCCGTTGGTCGAACTGTAAAAATCGATCAACGCCGCGCGTTCGCTGGCGGGGATGGCGGCTTGCGCTTGCGGTGAGCAGAACGTGCAGGTGAGCACCACAAGGCACGCGGTGGCGCGCACGTAGCGCTCCGCCGTGAGCGCAAGTGCGCGGGAAATTGCATCGGTGTGAGTCATGGCAGTGCGTCCATTTCGCGACGGGCGTCGTCACGAGTGAGTGTTTCGTTGTCACGAACTCACGAACGTAATTGCTGAGAAAGCTTGCTCATCGCGCCGAAACAAAATGGGGCGCCGCGGCGCGCAAGCGTTGGCTACTTAGCTTTAGCCATCAGCCGCTAGTCATTTGCCCGAAACAAGCCATGCACATTCCCGGTAGCGTCCATTCCAGTTTTCCGGAACACGCGGCCGATCCTTCTGAGCCACCTCGGCGCAGGTTTTTAGTTTAATAGCTTTTTTCTAAAACGACCATTTTACTGGGGCTAAAGCTTCCAAATGTCAATTGTCGATAAGTTACTTTTTCTGGCGATATCCCCCATTAGATAGTAGTTGCAGCGAAAAGCTGTTGCCGAAAAATTACGAGAAAAATCGTTCAATCTAATGTTAAAAGTGCCATGCCACCGCAATAAAATCCGCGACGCCGTTGATACAAAAACGTCGTGCCCACGCATATATTTTCGGGCAAGGCACAGCCACTTAGGCCCTCTACCACCTGCAAGCTAAATCGTTCAAACGTCTCATCCGATTCGTCGCTGAGCACCAACACTCGCAGTCGCCAACAGTTCTCTTCGTAGGTGGCGAGGTGCAATTTCGACACCGCGTCTAGCACCGCCTCCGAGACCGCGCTTTTCATGACGTGTGCGCCCGATTGACGCAAGAAAATGTGTCCACCGGGTGGGGCCAATTTGAATATCATGTAGCGCTGATTACCCGCGCGTCAGTCGATACCAACCGTACGCACAGACCGCGATCAGCGCAATCCAAAACCCGGCACGAAAACGCTCAGCGCTCGATTTGCGGCCGCGTAGCGGCGCTGGTTGCACGTCGTGTAAGCGATGCTTGTCAACCTCATGCGCTACGCGCGACGCACCCCCGCCCGCTGGCGCATTGCTGCGTCCGTGCAGTGGTGCCCCAAATAGCCCACCCTCCGCGCGCATTCGCTTCGGGTCTTCATTTCCGTCGCCCGGCAAGAGCGACCAATCGGGCGCTTCTTTGGGTTGGATGATGGTGCGGCGGGGCGGGGCATCAACTGCGCGAGTGATCAATTTGTGTCTCCTTAATCGAGTGTGATGACGCGGCAGCGCCGTGAAGCGTTGGCATCTGTTGTCGGTTCGGGTCGTAGTAAAGGCATTGCACGGCGCGCGTTAAGCATCCACCAACTCGCGTGCGCGAAACGGCGGTGACAGACCAAACAATTGACTTAAGTTGTACTGGCGAGCGGCACTGCCCGTGGCGTCGGTAAGCGAATGCCAAAGATGCATTTGTACCGTGCCGGCAAACGCGTGCGATGGATCGCGTGCCACCACGCGCACATAGGGTTCACGACAAAACATGCCAGCCAGTGGCCATGTTTGCCGCAGCAGGACGCACAGCGCTCGCTGCGCATTGCCTGCGCGGGTCGGATGCCCCGGCGTCGCCACCACATAGGCCTCCGGTATTGGCAAGAACGGGTAGTCCATGCGATTTTTGATCATGTTCAGTCCGCGACAGACATCGACGGGCCAACGGCCATTCGCCTCTAATCGCAGCGGAAAATCAACGCTCCAGCCGACCCTGCCATTACCGATGGATTGAGCTAGAAAACTGTGCGAGTCGGACCAAATGTCACCGCCGAATACTATGGCTCCAGCGGCCCCCGCCCTTCGACTACCGTTTTTTGTAAGCGCTGACATATGCGTTCTCCTCGCTGCGGCTTATTTACGGACAAGTGTCAAGTGCGGTGTGATAAATCGCGCCGCTCGACCAGTACAAACGCTTCTACGTGGCGGAACTGCTCATGAAATTGTGAAGATGTCGAAAAAACTTTTTTTTCGCTTCGTCCGTCGCGACCTTTGTCGCTTCTCGCGAAGTCGCTACGTCTGTGTCTCTATGTACACGCTCCCCCACCCGCCCATGCGCAGGCAATCGCCCGTTGCGGAGCACTGTCCTACACTTGCTACCCATCATCACCGCTCGTTGTCCCAACGAAAGCCGACTTTGATCGATTCGGAACCACAGAGCATCGACTTCGGCACCGCTGATCCAGCGGCTGCGTATCAGGCCGTCTATGCCGAGTTAAAGCGCGTCGCGCGCAGCCAGTTGCGCAGCCAATCCGGGCTCACCGATTTACCCGCCACTGTGCTCGTGCACGAGAGCTATGTGCGCATGGCAAAACTCGACTCACGCCTCTCGCGAGAGGCGTTTTTCACTTACGCTGCGCGCGCGATGCGAAGTGTGATCGTGGACTACATTCGCGCTCGGAAAACTGGCAAACGCGATGGCATTGAGGTCAGCCTCACGCTGGCGGGGGATGCCGCAGCAACCACCATTAATCATGATCAAATTCTCGCCGTCGATCAAGCGCTGCAGGAGTTAAAAGAAATCGATCAGCGCGCGCATGACCTGGTGGAGTTGCGCTACTTTGCCGGGTTCACGCTGGAGGAATGCGCAGAACAACTGGGCATTTCAGCAGCGACTGCAACGCGGGATTGGCAGAAGGCGCGGGTGTTTTTGAGCGAAGCGTTGGCGTCGTGAGAGCAAGCGCATCAGGAAACACGGGGTACGAGTCGGAGTGGTTCTTTGAAGCCGAAATGATCGGTCGGTAGCGCGCTGCGCCAGATCGTCGTCGCTCGGGTACGCGCCGTAGCTGCACCGCTGTTATCGCCACTCGCCGCAAGTGCGTCCGCCTCACAAAACAACGCCCGCCCCACCCAAATTGAAGTTGCGGGATCCACTGCCGTTTGCTCGGCGTCAACACGCGCCATGCGGCATAGCTTCAAAGCTTCTGACGCGTCACCATCTCGCTGTGCAGCCTCGGCAGCGAGCAGCCAAACACCGTTTTGAGTCAACGAATATTTTTCGCCTGAAACAATATACGGCGCAAGTATTGCGCGAGCCTCTTTGATTTTTCCGCTGTGGAACAGCGCGTAAGCCGCCTCTGCGATGGCGGAAACTAGGACTTTTTTCTGCGCTGTTTGCGGTGGCCTCTTTGCGCGCAAACGCTTGATCGCGTCGTTCGCTAACGCGGGGTCCGTTCCGTACACATAAATTAAATCGCGCAGATCAATGCTCTTTTCTTCGTTGGCCGTCGACGGATTTCGTTGGGTGGCCGCCAGTGTCTGATTGATCCATTCGAGCGCTTGCTGCGTATCTCCATTCCACAGCGCATATCGCGCTAATACGGTGTAGGTTCGCGTCGGCAAATTCTGCTCGCCCTTGATCGCTCGTAGTCTCGGGTACTCATCTTTGACCCATTGCCGCGCCGCCACGATGTCGCCACCCATCATTGATTGCCACGCAAGATACTCCACGACGTAGGCCCACTTGACGCCGCTTTCAAGCCCGCGACGCTTAATTTCGTCGCGAAGCGTTCGCAAAATCTGTGTTGACTTCGCAAGCTCGCCGCGATTGGCCAGATTGCCAGAGTGCACGGATCGAATGCTGTACGAAAGTCCAATCGAAACCTCGTCGGGTTTGGCTTGTTGCAGTAGCGTCAGGCCATGTTCGGCGAACACGCGGGACTGCTTCTGATCGCTTTGGTCGCTCGAAATCGATGTGGCCGCGATCAAGCACGAGAGTTTCGCGTCCACGCTGGCGCTCGCACGCCGCGTGACTTCGCTCGCTCGTTGTTCAATCTCTTCCTTCGCTTCCTTAGGCTGCGTCACCGCTTTATCCCAAATCTGTGTGCACAAAATGTCATCGCGCAAATTCTGAACGCGTGACGACTCAATGCCCATCGGCGCAAGCAGGTCGAGCGCTCGCTTGCGCACTCTCATGCCTTGTTCAATCTCGCCGATATCGGAGTATCGGGAAGCAAATGATGCAAGTACCGACGCACGAACCAAGGGATCAATGTCGGTCATCGCAGTAACGATGGCAAAACCCCGATCAATTTGCGCGCGCGTCGAAGCGCCCGACGCTGCTTGCGGAACATCTTCGTTGACTGCGTCGAGAATTTCAAGTGTCGTTCGCGCCGTACCGGCCTGCAACTGTGCCTCTGTGCGTTGCTTGCGCGCCTCACTCCACTGCCAAAGCGAAACACCGAACGAACCCAACACCAACAGCGTCGCCAACCCCGCCGACCCCACTGCCCACTGATGTCTTCGCACAAACTTCCCAGTTCGATAAATATTGGTATCGGGCTGCGCGGTGACAGGTTCATTACGAATAAATCGGCGCAGGTCATCGAGCATGGCGGCAGCGTTTCCGTAGCGATCAGCGGGGCGCTCGCTGACGGCCTTGGCGATGATGCTGTCGAGATCGCCTTTGACTTCGCGCGACCAATTGTTGCGAGTGGAGGACGCGTTCAATCGCTCTGAGGGTCGCGTGTAGTGTTGGGCGACATCCAACTTCTCGCCGGTGAGAATTTCGTAGAGCGTGACGCCAAGTGAGTAGACGTCACTGGCAGTACTCATCGTTGCGCCGCTCATTTGCTCTGGGGGAGAGTAACGCGGCGTGTAGCCGATGCCGCCGACGCGTGTCATGTCGTCACTTACGGGCGCGCCGTCAAATCCGTGCGCTTTATCGGTGGGCTGTAACAACTTGCCAAGTCCAAAGTCGAGCAATTTCACCTGACCTTGATTCGTGACCAAAACGTTGCCAGGCTTGATGTCTCGATGTAGGATCAAGAGCGAATGTGCGTAGGAGACAGCCTCTAACGCCTGCGAGAACAGTTCAATGGTGTCCGTAAGGCCTACCGAATTCGATTCGCAATACTGTCGAAGCGAAACACCGTCGACGTATTCAAGAACGAGGTAGCGCGCGCCTAAATTCGTGGTGCCTGCGTCCAGCAGCCGCGCGATATTGGGATGCGCGAGTTTCGAGAGAATTTCACCTTCACGGGCAAAACGCTGCAGCGCGGCGGCGTTGGCGAGCACTCTTCCGGACAAGAGCTTGATCGCAACCTGCCCATGATAGAGTCCGTCAGCGCGTTCGCCCAACCACACCGTGCCCATGCCGCCGCGCCCGATTTCGCGAACCAGGGTGTACGCGCCCAAGCGTTGGCCTGCAGCGACCTCCGCCTCGTCCGAGATCGTCGCGTCCATCATCGGGGTCGTGTTGCCCCAGGGCAGGGGTTGCAGACTGATAGCCGGTTCGGCATGCAATTTGGCGATGAGCGCGGCGAGCGGCGGATGGTCACGCTCAATCTCGGCCATTCGCGCGCGTGCATCCATTGGCGTCATCGCCGTTAGTTTCTCAAACTCTTCAAACGCGGTGGTCCACAGTTCACGCATGATGGGGCGAGGTGCCGAAACTCCGGAATTCCTATGTGAGGCAAGGACGTTTTTTCAGGGAAATTCTGCTCATCGGTTAAACATTGGTTTTAATCGCTGCCACGATTAATACGTCGCCCGCCCCCCCGAAATATCAAACACAGCACCGGTCGAGAACGAGCATTCCGCAGACGACAACCACGCGATCATCGCCGCGATTTCCTCGACCTGCACGAAGCGGTTCATCGGGATTTTTGACTTCATATAGGCAATGTGTTCGGCCGACATCTGACTGAACATTTCTGTCTGCGCGGCGGCGGGTGTGATGCAGTTGCAGGCGACACCAGTCGTTGCCAATTCCTTGCCCAAGCTCTTGCTGAGCCCAATCAAGCCGGCCTTCGCGGCGCTGTAGGCGGGCGCGTTCGGATTGCCCTCTTTGCCCGCCACGCTCGCAATGTTTACGATGCGTCCGTAACCCGCCTTGATCATATGCGGCACGACGCTCCGGCACACCAGATACGGCGCGACGAGATCGACGTCAATGACCTTGCGGAAGTCGGCTGGCGTGTATTCCCACGTCTTCAAATTGGGCCCGGTGATGCCCGCGCTGTTGATCAGAATATCGATGCGGCTGAACGCGGTAAGGGTGCTTTGCGTCGCGCTGGCGACTGCGTCTTCCTGCGTCAGATCAGCGACGACCCCCAACGTGTCATGACTCAATTTTCCGGCAGCTGCCCGAGTCGTTTCGGGATCAATATCCCAGATTGCAACCTTCGCACCGCTCGCGATGAAGCGCTCTGCGACCGCATAACCAATGCCACGCGCGCCACCGGTGATGACCGCGACGCGGCCCTTTAAATCAATTGCATTCATTGCGCCTCCTGTACGTAATTGCGACAATTATGCGGTTGGCGTGCTTTTGGACTGGTTTACGTATGTCATTACGCACGCGCGGCGTGCCTACAAAATCGCATCACTGACGGAGATTGCCATGCATCCTGCGCTTATCTTTTTTGTACTCATGTTCGCCTTTATTGCATGGGTCATTCACCGCGCTCGAAAAGCAAAGTGCGAACGTGAAGCACGCCGCCTTTTCATCGAAAACTATCCGTTCCCGCGTGTGCTCCGCTTCAAACTGGAGCAGGTCTACCCGCATTTGTCACACGATCAGACAACGACGGTGCTTGAGGGATTGCGCACCTGGTTTCGCATGATCAATGAGCATAAGCGCGCTAATTTCGGCATGCCCAGCGTGGCGGTGGATACGGCGTGGCACGAGTTCATTTTGCTGACACAGCAATACGCCGATTTTTGCAAAGACGCGTTCGGCAAATTTTTGCACCACGCGCCGACGCAAGGCGACCATCAGGCCAAGCGCGATGGGCTCGCCCGCACCTACGGCCTGGGCGCAGTCGCGGCGCTGGGCGTGGCAGGGGCGGCCGGTATTGCCGGTGCGACCGTACTTTCGGGCCGCGATCTGTTCTCGCTGGATCACACGCTCGGCATCCCCGGTGGCAACGAATTTAGTCCCGGCAAGCTGGAGGACCTGCAAAATCGTTATGCAACCTTGGCCGCGTCGAGTAGCTCCAGCGGCGATGGCGGCAGCAGCAGCGGAAGCAGCACCGACATCACCTCGAAGGGCGACGCGACCTGGGGCGATGGCAGCAGTGATGGCAACAGCGGCGGTAGCAGCGGCGGTAGCAGCGGAGGCGGAGGCAGCGACAGTGGCGGGAGCAGTTGCGGTGGCGGTGGCGGCTGTGGCGGCGGCGGAGGTGGCTGCTAGTGTTGCGCGAATTTTTAGAGGTGCCCTAAAGCGATTTTTGCATCACGCTACTAGTGAAAATCATGAGACACCACCATCAAATCGGCGAGCAGATGCGACGCGTCTTCCATATGGTGAGCCACAAGGTGCGTGATCGGGCCCTGATGCTGCAATTGGCCATGCACGATCATTAACCGTGACGTGATCAGTGGACGACGTTCCTTCTCGGCCAGATCGCGCCATACGATGACGTTGGTGTTGCCGGTTTCGTCTTCTAGCGTGACGAAAGTGACGCCACTGGCGGTGCCGGGGCGTTGACGGCAAGTCACCAATCCAGCGACGCGGATGTGGCGGTTAGTTGGAATTTTCTTCAGATCGTCCGCGCGGTAGATGCCTTTGAGCAAGCCGCGCAGGAGTTTCAGCGGATGCACGCGCAGCGTCAATCCCGTGCTGCGGAAATCACTGATGACTTCTTGACCTAACGTGAGTGGTGTGAGCGGCGTCACTGAAGTTTCGTTTGCACTGGGGGCTAGTGGTAAATCAGCAATGCGCGAGCCGCTCGCGATCCAGCGCGATTGAATGCGGTTTCCCGCCAATGCCGCAAAAGCATCGGCATCAGTGAGCGCGTTGATGGACTGTGCGTCAAGTCCTGTGCGTTGTACGAGGTCACGAATATCGGAAAAATGGCGAGTGTCGCGGCAGGCAACGATGTGATTCGCGGCATCCTTGCCCATACCTGAAACCACTCGAAATCCGAGGCGTAAAAAAGTCGTCGCACGCGTTCTTCTCTCGCCCGCAGCACGCACATAAACCAGCGTGCAGTCCCAGTCGCTCGCATTGATGTCGACGGGTAACACGTTCACGCCATTTTTTGTTGCGTCCTGTGTCAGTTGCGATGCTGAATAAAAACCCATCGGCTGGCTGTTTAAGAGCGCGCAACAGAACGCCGCCGGGAAATGAAATTTAAGCCACGACGAGGCGTACGCGAGCAGGGCGAAGCTTGCGGCGTGTGACTCAGGGAAGCCGTAACTGCCGAAGCCTTCAATCTGCTTGTAAATTGAGTTCGCGAACTCAAGCGAGTAGCCACGCTCCAGCATGCCGTTGGTCAGTTTTTGTTCGAGATGACCCATGCCGCCTTTCTTTTTCCACGCGGCCATTGAGCGGCGCAATTGATCGGCTTCGCCCGCAGTGAAGCCCGCCGCGACCATCGATAACTCCATCACTTGTTCCTGAAAAATCGGAATGCCCAGTGTTCGTTTAAGTACCTTCTCCACCGCGTCGGAGGGATAGCTGACCTTCTCGATACCTTGCCTGCGTTTCAGATAAGAATGCACCATGCCACCCTGAATCGGACCGGGTCGCACGATGGCGATTTGCACGACGAGATCAAAGTAATTCACGGGTTTCAACCGGGGCAGCATGTTCATCTGCGCGCGCGATTCCACCTGAAAAACGCCTGTGCTTTCGCCGCGACACAGCATGCCGTACACGGCAGGGTCTTCTTTGGTGATGTTCTGCATGACGAAAGGTTTTTCTAGTTGCTGGCTCACCAACGCCAGTGCGCGGCGAATGCACGAGAGCATGCCAAGGCCCAGAATATCTACCTTCATGAGGCCCAGCGCTTCGACATCATCCTTGTCCCACTGAATCACTGTGCGATCTGGCATTGCGGCGTTTTCAATGGGCACCAGATGATCGAGACGGTAGCGCGCGATGACAAACCCTCCGGGGTGTTGCGATAGGTGACGCGGAAATCCGTAGAGCGTTTGGGCGTATTCAACCAGTTGTCTGACGCGACGCACGTTCGGGTCGAAGCCTATCTCGATCAGACGTTGCGGCAGCTCAGAGCGCTTGTCCCACCAGCTCAAATTTTTGGTGAGCCGATCCATCTGGTCGAGTGAGAAGCCCAGTGCTTTGCCGACGTCGCGCAGCGCGCTTTTCGTGCGATAGGCCGAGACGACTGCACACAATGCGGCGCGCTCGCGACCGTATCGCGTGTAGATGTACTGGATGATTTCTTCACGTCGCTGATGCTCAAAATCAACGTCAATATCGGGCGGTTCATCGCGCTCTTTGGAGACGAATCGCTCGAACAGAACGCTGGTGCGCTTCGGGTCAAGCTCGGTAATGCCGAGGCAATAACAGACGGCAGAGTTGGCCGCAGAGCCGCGCCCCTGGCACAGAATGTTCAGTCGGCGCGCTTCCTTTACGATGTCGTAGACGGTGAGGAAATACGCCTCGTACTTGATCTCTGCGATCAGTTTCAGCTCCTTTTCCAAGAGCGCACGAACTTTGTTTGGAATGCGTTTGCCGTAACGACGATGAGCCCCGAGGTAGGTTTGTTCGCGCAGATAGGTGGTAGCCGTGTGGCCCGCAGGCACGACTTCGTCGGGATATTCGTAGCGCAGCTCGTCCAGCGTGAAGCGACAGGTTTCAGCGATTTGCGCGCTCTCAATCAATAGCTCGTTGGGGTAGAGATGGGCGAGTGAATTGATGGGTCGCAGGACACGCTCGGCGTTTTGTTCGGCTAGCGCGCCGAGTTCATCCACGGTCGTTTTGTTGCGAACGGCGGTGAGGATGTCTTGCAACGGTTGGCGCGCTTTTTCGTGCGTCAGGACGTCGCCGCAGGCGGTTAGCGGAACGCGATGTTGCTGCGAAAGCTCGTTGACTTGTTGGAAGCGCAGTGCATCGGTGGCAGTGAGCAGACGCGAGTAGCCGAGGGCGTGCGGGAGATGGGCGACGACGTTGATGAGGGCTTCTGCGTTGGCCGCATGCAATGCTGGAACGACAATCGCGTAGCACTCACGAACGTTCGCCAGATCACCCAGCTCCAGCTGGTATTTGCCTTTGCTTTCGCGCTGTCTTGTACGGGTAATCAGTGCGCTCAATGTGCCGTAGCCGTGACGGGTTTGTGCGAGCAGGATCAGTGCGTTGCCATCGATGTCAAAGCATGAACCGGTAATGATGTGAAAATCCGGCGCGCCTTTTTGACTGATGGGCTTATCGTTTTTCGCGCTGCACAACTCGCGCCATTTGACGTGAGCGCGCACCGAGCCCGCCAGCGAACATTCATCGGTGATTGCCAGCGCGCGATAGCCGAGGACGCAGGCCGTCTCGACGAGTTCTTCAGGGTGCGAGGCACCGACCTGAAAACTGAAATTACTGCGGCAATAAAGCTCGGCGTAGACGGGAAGCATGGTGTGGTGAGCAGTGACGAGTGAGCAGTGAGCAGTGAGTGTGTTGCCCCCTCCCCTTCAAGGGGAGGGTTGGGGTGGGGATGGTTTTTCGTTAGGGCACTCTTATAAATCCGTTTTTCGGGCGAATTGCGTCGTTGTGCAGTGCTCGCAATCCTCATGTACCAGAGCGTACATTCCGGTTGCTGTGCGCCGCGCGCCTAGCACTTCATCCTGAAAATTCGAATTTATAGAAGTGCCCGTTATTCAATTGAACATACAGCTTTATCATGAAAGCCATACTTTATAGGGGCTGAAGCCTAATTTGTTATTAAGTCGATATTTATGCTTTTACGCAGGAAGCCCCAATACAGCGGCGTTTTCATGAAAAAGCTGATACTGATTTTTAATTTAAATCAACCAAAAACGCCCTGCAAAAACCAGTCGTTGCGCGGTCGTTCGCGGTAGACCCATAGCGCCCGATGATCATGGGTTCGGGCGATGTAGTAATCACGTTGCGTGCTGATGCTTCCGTCTGGATGCGACCAGTTTTCGGCAATACGCTCTGGCTGCTGAAAATGGATGGATTGCGTGAAGGCGTTGACCTCGCGCTCCGACAGTCGCTTAGGTGGATCGACCAGCCACGCGGGGCGAATATCGACGTTGTCGCTCGCTCGTGGGTTGCTGGCCATCGATTTCGCCAACGCATTTACGGATTCTGGTAGCGCGTTGGAATTGCAGTTTGGCTGACGCAGCGCCCTATCCCCCAGCCGCAGTTTGAGCAGCGTAGTCAGCGCGCCCCATTCACGATCTCTAAGCTTTGATTTGTCGAAGAGGTCAACATCTGCAAACTGCATCGCCTCGATGCGCGCGCACGAGAGACTGATGCTGGAGATTTCGTGCGCAATCGGCAGCCGCTCGATGCGTGCATTAAAGAGGCGCAGCCAGTCAGAGGCTAAGTGCATGCCGTGTGCGGCTTGCACTGAAAACTCCGTTAACTTGAGGCTACCTTCATGAAAGCGGAAACTAATTGCTGCGCTCGTTGCTGCGCGGCACAGCAGGAAGTCCTGCAATTGCAGCAACAGCGCTTCAACGCCCGGTATCCAGTGATCCTGCTCGCTCGCGAGATCAAGAAATTCAACGGTTTCATTGAAGCGCACCGCCGGCTGCCAGAACGGCAAAGTCTCCGTCGTTTGCCCGTACGCGCGAGCCAGAGAGAGCGTCATCGCGGTGCCGTAACGGCGGCTTAGCTCAGACGCGGGCAGTCGTCGAAGCGCGGCGAGGCTGTGCAAGTTGAGCGCATGCAACTCGGCAATCAGTTCCGTAGAAAAATCCGTGGTGTCGAGGCTCAAATCATCGAGCCACGCGGCAATGTTGTTGTCCACCACCAGTTGCCGATGCGCACGAGCGAGCCAGCGCGCGCCGCTTGCAGTGGGGGCGAGCACGACATGGGTGCGCGTGTGTTGCGTATGCGAGATGGCTTGCGCTTCTCGCTGCAAAGCATGCGTGCCGCCGAACAAGGTTAGCGACGCCGACACGTCAAGTAGCAGGCCGAACGATTCGCTGATATGTACGTTGGGTGTTAACCGGCTGGTTGCTTCAGCCAGACGCGCGAGCAATGCAGTTTCGCGCAGTGGTTCGCGCGGCAGGGTGATCAGTGCGTCGGTGAGCGCTGTGGCCTCAGCCAGAGAGCTTTGCAGACTAATGCCCAGACGCGCCGCCTTCTGGTTGCGGGCGACGATGCGTGGCCTGCATCCTTCGCGCTCGAAGATGGCGACCGGTGCAGACTCAATCAGCGTATGCGAAAAAGCTTGCAGTGGAAGCGCAGGGATGTAGAGGGCGAGCCACACGAGGCGCAAGCTTTAGTGGGTGCCTGCCGTGGCGCGAGCTATCCCTGTTCTCGTATTAGTGTTTAGCGGCAGGATTGCCGATGTTGCTGATGTGTTGCGAGCTAATGACGAAACGGGTATCAGCCCGAAAGAGGTTGCGGCATCAAGCGCCCTCGCTGCGCGCAACTGTCCGTACAGACGCGCCTGCACCGAGGCGCGATCCAGCGTGATGAGCGGTCGCGTCAGTAGTCGCCCACGGCACTTGAGCACCTGCAGGCGAATATGGGTGTCATCCGCCGCAAAGCCAAAGCGCAACCAGGCCGGTGAGGGCTGCGACATAGAAGATTTGCCGCGAAAGTGGATCAGCATCGTCTCGCGCCCGAGTGTGGCCAAATGCAGGCGACGCAGGGTTTCGGGAGCGCAGCTCATATTGCATGGACTCCACAGCACCACCATGCCCGGTAGCCCCGATTTGAGTGCTTGTTCGGCTGACCATAGGTTTTCCTTTGATTGCTTTCGCTGTTGGGAGGGAAGGGAGGAGGGGTTTATTTGTGTGATTCGTGTCGCGTCGATGCCAGCTTGAGTCAATGCAGGAGCGAACAGGGTATGTGGCGCACCGATACACAGGATTGGACGTTTTTCCTGGGTCAAACGTGCCATTGCGGGCAGCAACAGGGAGAGTTCGCCGCAACCCACGGTGTCGGTCATGATCTCCGTCATCGCGCCCGTCGGCCAGCCGTGCCAGGGGAGTAACGCGTCCAGCACGGCGAAGCTTGTTGCGATGCCAGTGGTGGCTGGTTTATGTTGAGCGTCTTGCACGTCTTCCGCGCCCAGCCGAACGTGATCACGTACGACGGGATGGTTTGCGGCCAACTGGTTGTAGAGAAGCGCATTCATTACTGTTAATTTATACAGTAATTTGCGCCTGTTGCAAATGCGTATTTGGAGCTTGCAATGCAGCGCATTGAAGTCTACAATGTTGTCATGCTGTCTGACAACTTTGTTTTTGAGCGAGGTTTGATTCACGCTGCCGATGCGTTGAGTGGGTCTGCACGCGCGCCGCTAAATACGGTTGCGCGGCCACTGTCGCTCGCCGATGAGACGTATCGTCAATTGCTGATGCAACTGGAGATGAGGCTTTGGGCAGTAGGCAGCAAATTGCCGCCCGAGATGGCGCTGGCGGAATCGCTCGGCGTGTCGCGTCCGGTAGTGCGTGAAGCACTGGCCCGGCTCAAGGCCGATGGCCGCATTGAAACGCGGCAAGGTTCAGGCGCAGTCGTTGCAGATCGCAACAAGATTGCGGCGTTTCGCTTCGCCAAATCGGGTGGCGCTGAAGAGGCTGATGCAGCCGATATCGCCGAGCGCGAAATGCTTGAGTTGCGCCAGATCGTTGAGTCTGGTGCTGCCGAATTGGCAGCAAAGCGACGCACCGATGCTGACGTCACGGCGATCCGCGCGGCGGTGGATGCGATGGACGGTGCGTTACAAAAGAAGAGCGACGGATCAGACGTTGACGACGCATTTCACAATGCTATCGCCGCCGCGACTCACAACGTGCAGCTCACAAAATTCGTCGAATTCGTCGGCGCACAATTCTCGGCATCGCGCAAAGCGACCTGGGACAAGACAGGCTATGGCGTGGGTATCACCGAGGTGGGCCAGGACGACCATCGCGCGATACTCAAAGCTATCGACAACGGGGATGCGACCAAAGCCAAACGACTCTCGCATGTCCATGTGCAGCGCGCGATTGATCGTGTGATTCGCCGCATCGATGAACGTGCTGCTTTTGCTGCTGTGACAGACAAGAAAGACTAACCATGCAATCCGCCAGTTTTTTTGAATCCCTCGCCGCGCTCCTGCCCGCAGAAAATCTTAAGGTCGCAGCCGAGGACATGCGCCCGTACGAATGCGACGGTCTGTCGATGTATCGCGCGCTGCCGAAATGCGTCGCGCTGCCGGAAGATGAGGCGCAGCTGGCCACCGTGATGAAGCTCTGCCACATGCACCGCATTCCAGTCGTCGCACGTGGCGCAGGTACGGGCCTCTCGGGCGGTGCGATGCCTAGCCCGGAGGCGTTGCTGCTCTCGACGGCGAAGATGATGCGCATGCTCGACATTGACGCGCTCGCTTGTACTGCGCGCGTTCAGCCGGGTGTGAGAAATCTCGCAATTAGCGAAGCGGTGTCGCAATACGGTCTTTACTACGCGCCCGATCCCTCGTCGCAAATCGCCTGCACTATTGGTGGCAACGTGGCTGAAAATTCGGGCGGCGTGCATTGTCTGAAATACGGTCTCACTGTTCACAACATTCGCAAACTGCGCGTGGTGCTGATGACGGGCGAGGTCGTTGAGATCGGCTCTGACGCGCTGGATTCGCCGGGTTATGACTTGCTCGCGCTGATGATCGGCTCGGAAGGTCTACTTGGAATTGTCACCGAAGTGACCGTCAAACTCACACCCAAACCACAACTGGCACAAGTCGCGCTCGCCTCGTTCGACAGCGTTGAAACGGCGGGCGCAGCGGTCGGCGAAATCATTGCAGCAGGCATCATTCCGGCGGGTCTGGAAATGATGGACAGGATCGCGACTGAAGCCGTGGAAGGCTTTGTGCATGCGGGCTACGACTTAAACGCCGAGGCCATTTTGCTCTGTGAAAGCGACGGTACGCCGGAAGAAGTCGCCGACGAAATGGCGCGCATAGCAGAGGTGCTCAGGAACGCGGGCGCGACCGACATCAAGGTGTCGCAAAATGAAGCGGATCGACTGCGTTATTGGAGCGGTCGAAAAAACGCCTTCCCCGCGACTGGCCGAATTTCGCCGGATTACTACTGCATGGACGGCACCATTCCGCGTGCGCAATTGCCACGCGTATTGAACGTGATTGCCGAGCTGTCCATCAAATACAACCTGCGTTGCGCCAACGTGTTTCACGCGGGTGACGGCAATCTGCATCCGCTCATCATGTTCGACGCCAACGTGCCCGGTGAACTTGAGCGCGCAGAGGATTTCGGCGCAGAAGTGCTTGAGTTGTGTGTTGAAGTGGGCGGAACCATCACCGGAGAGCATGGCGTCGGTGTGGAAAAAATTAACCAGATGTGTGTGCAGTTCTCGCCAAAAGAATTGACGCGTATGCATGAGATCAAGCACGCATTCGATGAATACGGCTTGCTCAATCCTGGTAAGGCAGTGCCGACATTGCATCGCTGTGCTGAATTTGGGAAGATGCGAATTGGTAAAGGTAAGCCGATGCCGTTTGCGGATTTGCCTAGGTTTTGAGACAGGTCCCAGTTCGCGTTGAAGCAAATGGTTGAAGTAGCTAGGTTTTGTCCCCTCTCCCCTCGTGGGAGAGGGTTAGGGAGAGGGGGAGGCTGGCATGGAGAGTAAAGATCAAACTCCAATCCACCGTCCCCCTCTCCCCCAGCCCCTCTCCCTCCGGGGGAGAGGGGAGCAACACAGATTCTGGAGAAACAAATGTTGACCTTTGACCGCCCCACAGAATCCACAGTGAACTCCGCAGTGGAATCTCTGCGTAACGCTTACGGCGACCGCGCCGTCACCACTCACGCTGTGCGCGAACACCACAGCCACGGTGAGGGCATGCAGGATGCAGCGCTGCCCGACGTCGTCGTCTTCCCCGAGACCGACGAAGAAATTGCCAGCGTCCTGAAGCTCTGCAATCAGGCGCGCATCCCGGTCATCGCGTACGGCACTGGCACCTCGCTGGAAGGCCATCTGAAAGCGCTCTACGGTGGCGTCTGCCTTGATCTCTCGCGCATGAACAAAGTCCTTGAAATCAACGAAGAAGATCTGGACTGTCGCGTGCAGGCAGGCGTTACGCGCGAGCAATTGAATACCGACATTCGCCACACCGGTTTGTTCTTCCCCATCGATCCGGGCGCGAACGCTAGCATCGGTGGCATGAGCGCCACGCGCGCCAGCGGAACCAACGCCGTGCGCTATGGCACCATGCGCGAAAACGTGTTGGGTCTGACTGTAATAACGCCCGATGGCCGCATCATCAAGACCGGCACCCGCGCGCGTAAATCAAGCGCAGGCTACGACCTCACGCGGCTCTACATTGGCAGTGAAGGCACGCTCGGCATCATCACGGAAATCCAGTTGAAACTCTACGGTGTACCGGCGCGCATCAGCGCGGCCGTCTGTCAATTTAGCGATTTGCACGGTGCGGTGAACACCGTCATCACTGCGATGCAACTGGGCATTCCGATGGCGCGCATTGAACTGCTCGATGATATGCAAATGCAGGCGTGCATCAAGTACAGCAAGCTCGAAGGCCTGGCACCCGTGCCAACGTTGTTCATGGAATTCCACGGCACCGACGCCTACGTGACCGAGCAAATCGAGCAGATGAAATTGATCACTGCTGACCACGGCGGTAGCGACTATCGCTTCGCCGACAAGCAAGAAGATCGCACGAAATTGTGGAAAGCGCGCCACGATGTGTACTGGGCCGGGATGAATTTTGTGCCGGGCAAGCAATGCTTCGCCACCGACACCTGCGTGCCGATTTCACGGCTCGCGGATTGCATCACC
>JAYVPF010000114.1:0-6997 GCA_043757535.1 Burkholderiales bacterium | reverse complement strand
CTGTGCTCGATGAGTGCAGAGATGTCACCTAAACAGGCCCCGCGAATCAGCCTTTAATGATTCGCTTAATCACTCAACGAAATGTTGACAGGATCACCAATTTATATGCAGCCGGAAGACTTTCCACGTAACTGGAACCCATGGGCTAGTCCTGATTCAGACGACCTCATGAAAGCGATAGAGGTGCTCGAAAACCGGGGTAACGGAAAGGTCTTGGTGCATTGCAGTCATGGGAAGGATCGCACGGGATTGGTGGTCGCCGTCTATAGCCTACGCAACAAAAATCTTTGCAAAAACGCGGCCTACGAGCAGATGAAGTATTACGGAGCCAACCCAATGTTATTTGGGATCAAGCCGATGTTAGACAGCCCAGATATCAAGGAAAATCCGAGTTGTACGCACGAGTACAAATAGGGATCACACAGCAATGAACATAGCTAAGGGGTATCACCTAACTTGACATTCGAGAGGGACAGCCCTTAAGCGGGCTACCCCTCAATTTGAACTTTATGCGTCACCCCCCCAACGCCCCGCACTGGGCAACTCACGACATAAGGAGATCAACATGTGGAAACAATTAACTCGTACCGTTATCGTCACCCTGGGTGTGTCGCTCTCATTCGCCACCTCGATCCTCGCCAAAGAATACCAATGTTCCGTTCTGGATCCAGCAGGGGATCCGACACTCTCTCCCGGTCACGGGTTTGATGGTGATGCTTATCAGGACATCATCAAAACCGCGATTACAAGAACGTCTGGCACCGTCGTATTCGCGATGGAATTGGCCGCGCCAATTCCCAACGCGCCGCCATTGAGAACCCCCAACGGGTTGCTCCTGTGGATGTGGGGAATGAATACAAGCCCCGGTACGCAACCAGGTTACCCTTTATCGCCAGGTGCGTCTGGGCTTCTCGAGTTCTGGATTCATCTCGCATGGAACGGCACGAACTTCTATGCAGAGGTCATTGATCGGCGGCCAGCGCTCAATGGCAGTGCGCCTGTTGTCAGTGCGGTGCCGTATCTGGTCAAGGGAAACGTCGTCAAGGTCATCACCCCGGCAACGCTGTTCGATGATCCGCAGGAGTTCCGCTGGGGTTCCTCGACGTGGATATGGCCGACTCATCTCGGCACGACCAGCCCTCATGTCGTCGACCGTGCGCCCGATGGCCCTGCCGCTACTTGCCTCGCCAATTGAGTTGACGTAATCCTGCTGCGGGCGGGTTCGAGTTGACCGTGACGCATAAACGTGTGTTGGGTGGCTGCGCAAAGCAAACGTTAGGCCGCACCGGTGATCCCAGCGAGTTCGTCAAGGTAGAAAAACCATGAGCAAGACCGACAAAAGAGGCAACCCCGTTTCCTACGGTTCGCAGGAAGCGATTGATCGCTTGGATCGAGTATTCGATCTGATGCACGCTTATCAGGCCGATCCACTGGTCGAGGTCGATGCGATCATCGCCGAGCATCCGGACTTTGCGCTGGCGCACGCGTTTCGCGCCGGTGCACTGGCGACGGCAACCGACAAGGCGTTTGAGCCGGAGCTGATCAAGAGCGTGAAGGCGGCTGAAGCGCTCGCCCGCAACGTCAACGACCGTGAGCGACTGCATATCGCCGCTTGTCGCGCCTGGCTCGACGGCGAATGGGAGCGCGGCATCGACTCGTGGGGCCGTGCCTCGGTCGAGTATCCTCGCGACTTGCTGGCGCTGCAGTATGCTCATCTCGGCGACTTCTCTCTGGGGCATTCGCACATGCTCCGCGATCGCGTGGCGCGCGTTCTGCGGCATTGGAATCATGGCACTCCAGGCTATGGCTTCATCCTGGGCATGTATGCGTTCGGGCTTGAAGAGGCTGGTGAATACCAACAGGCCGAAGAACATGGTCGCGCGGCAGTGGCCCTGAACAGTCGAGACGGATGGGCGGTGCACGCGGTGACGCATGTCCTCGAAATGCAGGGACGCGCGAACGAGGGTGCCGAGTTTTTGGCTGCGGGTGTCGACGGTTGGGCGCCGAACAGCATGTTTGCGTTCCATTTGTGGTGGCACCAAGCGCTGTTCCATATCGATGCGAACGACGTGGTTTCCGCGTTGAAGCTATACGACGAGAACATTTCTGCGGGCGGCTTCGCTCAGGCGCTCGAGCTGGTCGATGGATCGGCCTTGCTGTGGCGGCTATCGCTGCTCGGGCACGATGTCGGTGCCCGCTGGACGGACCTCGCGGACAAGTGGGAAACGCGAGTCGATCACGCCTACTATGCGTTCAACGACGTGAACGCGATGATGGCATTCGTTGGCGCGGGCCGCGCTGAAGCGCAGCAGCGATTGATTGCAGCCGCAAAGCGCGCGGCTGGCGGTCAAGGAACGAACGCCATGATGAGCCGCGAGATCGGCGTGCCCGCATGCGAAGGTTTCGCGGCGTTCGGTCGAGGCGACTATGCGCGCGCAATCGAACTCCTGATGCCGGTGCGCGGCAAGGCGAACCGCATGGGCGGCAGCCATGCGCAGCGTGACATGTTCTCGTGGACGCTGACCGAAGCGGCCATACGGCTTGGCGATCGTGCACTGGCCGACGCGTTCGTCGCCGAACGACTGTCGTGGAAGCCGGAGAGCCCGATCAATCGAGCCTGGGCGATCCGCGCCGAAAAGCTAAATCCGAACAGGGCCGTCTAACCCTGCGATGCAGGCGACGCCTTACGGTGCCTAATCTTATGCGTTAGGCTAACAGTTGAGGTCGCGAGAGGAGAACTATGAGCAAGATATTTGTAAACATTGGACTTAGCCTTGATGGCTACATGGCACCGGAAGGAATGACCATGGAGAATGCTGAGTACAAGAACTGGGGTGCCAAGTGGGGTGCGCTGATGGCCTGGATCCTCAATCAACAGTACTTCCGCGAGAACCTCAAGCTCGGACCAGGGGGCGAGACCGGAGCAGTCAATGACCTGCTTCGCAGCACCACGGAGCGCATCGGAGCCAACGTCATGGGCAAGCGAATGTTCGACCAAGGCGAGCGCGCCTGGCCAGAGGAGGCACCGTTTCACACACCGGTATACGTTCTCACCAATGAGAAACGCGAACCGTGGGTGCGCCCTGGTGGGACGACCTTTTACTTCATCAATGACGGGCCGGAGCGCGCCCTGGAGCTGGCTCGGGAATCCGCAGGCAGTCGTGATATTCGTATCGCGGGTGGAGCGGATGTGATCCAGCAGTACCTGAACCTGGGTGTCGTCGACGAGCTGGAAATCGCCTTGGCACCCGTGTTGTTCGGCGGCGGGCGGCGTCTCTTCGAGAACCTCCACGAGCCCGGGCCGAAGTTTCGCATTGACAGGGTTCTTGATGGCCCAGCCGCCACACACTTGCGCTATGTGCGTCAGTGAGGGCGGCCTAACAATTCATTTAAGCAGAACCAACCCCGCTCCGCCAACGACGTACGTCACGGGTACTAACGTTGATGTGTCGGGCGAGACGTAACGCCTATGCGCGTCGTGCGATTATTTTTTATATGAAGCGGTGCATCGTAAGATTGCTCTGGGCGTCAGGACGAAAGTCCTGCGCACGGTTCTGTACGCAGCAATAATCACCCATAGCAAAGCCCGGAGTGCATCCGTGGCAAAGGAGAGACAACATGTTTAACCACGTAATGATTGGCACGAACGACATCGAGCGCTCGAAGCGCTTCTACGACGCAGTGCTGGGAACGCTGGGGGCGGGCGAACCGCTGCGCAACAAAGCAGGTTCTGGCCACACCCGACTCTTCTACCGCCACGAAGGAAGCACCTTTTGTATCAGCGAGCCCATCAACGGCGAAGCGGCAACCTTTGCCAACGGCGGCACCATCGGCTTTAAGTGCAGCTCGTCCGAACAAGTTCGAGAGTTTCACGACACCGCGGTTGCGCATGGCGGTGAATCTATCGAGGACGCGCCGGGTTTGCGCGAAGGCAGCCTGGGGGCGATGCACCTGGCTTATGTGCGCGACCCCGATGGCAACAAGCTCTGCGCAATCCATCGCGCCAAGTAGGATCGCGGATCCATCATTGATGTTCGGGGCGGAAGGTAGTACAGTGAGAAAAGTGATGGCGTTAGGCGTCAGACTTAGTACGGGGCGTACTATTTGAACGAGCCAGTCCAATCGCCTGAGACCCATTACAGGATGTTCACTTTTAAAACCAAGGAGGATCACACAATGAAAACGAATCAGGCTGTACGGAGCGTTGCGATAGTGTTGGCGCTGAATCTCGGGGTGTTTTGGACGGGCTATTCGTTTGGGCAAGACAACAACGCGAACGCCAGGGTTTACGAGCTGCGAACTTACACGACGCTGCCGGGACGACTGCCAGCGCTCAACAAGCGGTTCTCCGAGCACACGCTGAAGCTCTTCGAGAAGCACGGGATGAAGAGCGAGATGTATTGGGTCCCGACCGACGAGGCACGAAAGGACAACACGCTGATCTATGTCCTCTCCCACGAGAGTCAGGATGCGGCAGACAAGAGTTGGAAGGCCTTCCAGGCTGACGCCGACTGGATCAAAGTCCGAGAAGCCAGCGAAATGGACGGCAAAATCCTCGCCAAGGCCCCTGATCGAGTTTTCATGCGGAGGAGCGACTATTCGCCCGCGAGGTAGATTCCGTCGAACTGCGCGTTCAAGAGCGGACGGGCCGAAGCGGCGCACGCGGCTCAACCAGACCGTTAGGTCGCAGGTCAACGGCAAGCGTCAATTAGTGCCAATCGTGGGGTTTCCATGCTGTTGAAGCTACCAACGTGCGACTCTTGGCCTCAGCATATCGACAACGATTTCGGCGACGGTACAGTCGAGAACCGGGTCGACGCGGGTATCTGCCCCCGCCACACAGGAGGGTATCCGTTCCGTCCTTCTGATGTGGCGCACGCAATGAAGGAGAGTGTCATGAGTGGATTTATGAACAGAAGCAGTTTGTCCCGCCTCGTCGCGGGCGCAGCGCTCGCAGGGGTGTTTTCGGTGCCCGGCATTACGCTGGGTCAATCGCTCAAGGAACAGATCGTCGGCACGTGGCGAACAGTCTCGATCTACAACGAAATAGGCGGCACAAAGGCGAACCTCTACGGCGACAAACCGGCGGGGTTGACCATGTTCGACCGTTCAGGTAACTATGTGAGTTACCTCTCGAAACCAGATTTGCCGAAGTTCGCCGTTGCCAATCGCCTTAAAGGTACCGATGCCGAAAATCGCAACGTCATCCACGGCATGATTTCGGGATTCGGTACCTATTCGGTTGAAGGCGACACGGTAAGCACTACTACGATCGCCAGCAGCTACCCCAATCGCGCGGGAACAACCGAGAAGCGTACATACAAAATCGTGGGCGACGCGATGTCCAGCATCAACCCCTCAGCGGCGTCAGGCGGAACTTCGTACCAGAAGTTTGTGCGGGTCAAATAGCTTGTACGGTGCGGTTGACCGCACCGTACAACTCCGACTCGTATCAAATTGGGTGCGTTAAAGCGCACCCTTTGCCGCAACTATTTGACTGCGTCCACCCCAGCCTTGGCCACCACGCCATCCTGATCCGACGCCATGCCCGAAACGCCAATCGCGCCGATGATCTTGCCGTCCTGCATCAACACCAGTCCACCTTCAATCGGCACTGCACCGGGCAGGCCAAGGATGCGCATGCCCATGCCACCACCGGCCACGAGATCCTGAAACACTTTGGTTGAGCGGCGATAGGTCGCAGCGGAAACAGCCTTCTCTTGCGCCACGTGGATGCTTGCGGTTTGCGTGTTATCCATGCGCTCGTACGCAACCAGCTGCCCCGCGTTGTCGACGATGGCAATCGCCATCGGCCAGCTGTTCTTGCGCGATTCGGCCACGGCGGCCACCATCGCTTTTCGTGCCGTTTCGAGGTTAATGCTGGTGCCGTATTGCGGCACCTGCGCGGACGCCGTCGTGACCGAAAAAAGCGTTGCGGCAAGCGCTCCGACCGTCGCCGAGCGAATAGATTTGATCGCGAAATTCATGAGTTGCTCCTTGAAAAATAATTGTGGTTTTTGGGAGCCTCAGTCTATCGGCGCAAACGTCGGCACGAGTTGCGGGTAAACGCGAAATCGAGCGATGTCACGCTTGCGAACGCGCAACAGCTTTATCACGAAACGTCGACTGCATTGGGGCTAACTGCACAAAATGCCACTAATCGACTATTTGCTTAATTTATGCTTAGCCTTAGTAAAACAGTCTCTTCATGAAAAAGCTGATAACCCTGTTGGTACCAACGACCAGATCGCCAAACGCGCCGCTTTTGACTGCAATAGTCACGTTCGCGCGCTCCATTTCGTCTTAACTACAACAGAGCTGACCACAGCCACGCTCGAAGCACGAACGGAGAACGTCATGGGTGAATTTGGATTCCAGCCGAAGCGCATATCGCTGATGAGCGGAAAACTGACGCTCGATCCGGACATCATCGCAATGATGTCAAAGCTCGAAGCGGACATGGCTAAGCGGAAGATTCTGGCCGACATGCTGCAACCAAATTGGCGCTTGGTGCTGCCGGATTTCCAGTCGATGCTGTCCTCCCCGCCGCCGGGACTTTTCTGCCCGCCTGCGCCGCCGCCCGGTGTGCCCATACCCTACCCGAATATGTCAAGCCCCGCCACGCCACCGCGCGCCGGTGAACTGTCTGACGTGACGGGTGCCATCTACAAGCTGCCCGCCGTTCAGCGGCTGGTGACGCAAGCTCACGACGAAGGCCTGCGCCAGCTTCGCGTGCTCAAGCGCGAATGGGAAACGGCACCGGTGTCAGAAAAAGTAGTTATGGTGACGATGACCACGCTAGTCGCCGGAGCCTTCATCACGCCCATCGTCGCCAATCAAAAAACGCGCGATCTCGCGTTTGGATGCATCAAGGGGCGCGACTTGTCAGTGCCCGGTGTCGACGGCCTGTCATTCAAGATTCTGGATCGCGGTGGGGCGATTACTGCGCCGCTTGGTATACCCGGATTGTCGGGCTCTGCGCGCTTGCAATTGCCTA
>JAYVPF010000113.1:0-7000 GCA_043757535.1 Burkholderiales bacterium | reverse complement strand
AGCCAATATGCGGGGCATCAAACGCAAGATGAGTAACTGGCCGCTGCGAAGCGCTCGCGCTGATTCGGATACATCAACGAGCGCTCAAAGGGTCATTTATATTGTTAAGTGACGTGTATTGCCTCTAGCCCCCGTAATACCGTCGTTTTACGATAAAGTTGTTTATCGCGTTCAGCCCGGTTAGCCCAATTAGCCCGTTCCGTGTGGAGGCAACGCCGTGGAAGGTACTTTGCAAACCGCTTGGCCGCTCCCTTATCTGCGAGTCCCCCTGGTCGTCCGGACGCTAGATCCGCCGCCCCGCCGCCTTCTTCCGCATACGCTCCCACTTGCGCGCGAGCGAGGGCTCCGTTGAGGGCATCCATTTATCGAGCATTTCTATGAGGCCAGGTCGGTCATTGCACGGAAGCACTACGTCTGCGCCGCCTTGAACTGCAGCCTCCGCGCGTGCCGTCAAATCACCCACAGCATGCGCCGCGACCATGCCCAAATCATCGGTAAATATGACGCCTTTGAAATGCAGTGTGTGGCGCAGTACTTCTTGCAACCAATAAGGTGAAAATCCCGCGAGTTGCGGGTCGATATTCGGGAACACGAGGTGTGCGGCCATGATGCCGTCGATGCCTGCGGCGATGAGTTCGCGGAAGGGGATCAGGTCGGCGACCAATACCGCCGCGAAATCGCGCTGGTCGGTGGGGCGTTCCCAATGGGTGTCGCCCTTGACGAAGCCGTGGCCGGGGAAGTGTTTGCCGACGGCCGCCATCCCCTCGGCGCGCAGGCCCTGCATGACCGCGGTGGCGAGCGCGGCGGCGGCGCCGGGATCTCGGTGGAAAGCGCGATGACCGATGACGGCGGATTCTCCATAGTCGAGATCGAGGACTGGCGCGAAGGTGAAATCGATGCCGACCTCGCCCAATTCGTGGCCAATGGTGAAACCGATTTCGAAGGCGCGGGAGCGCGCGGATGGCGGATGCGTCGTCCACAGGTCACCCAGCGAACGCATCGGTTGAATCTCGGTGAAACCTTCGCGAAAGCGCTGTACGCGGCCACCTTCGTGATCGACGGCGATGAGGAGTCGCGGTTCGCGCAAGGCTTTGATTGCTCTGGAGAGCGCGGAGAGTTGCGCTTTATCGGTGAAATTTCGCGCGAAATAAATCACGCCGCCGATCAGCGGATGACACAGGATTTCACGATCTTCAGCGGTGAGTTCAACGCCGTCAATCGAGGTCATGATGGGGCCGAGGGGGAGTCTTTTTTCGGTGAACAATTTTCGAGGCATAGGTAGTCCGAGCGCTTAGATGCAAATGGGTTCAGGTCGTCATCCTGAGCTACAGCGAAGAATCAGATTGCAAAGAGCAAACGAAGATCGCAGCACGCAACGTGATCCTTCGCACGCAGAAGACGACAGGAGGGGAATTGATAACGGCTTGTGGGCACCTCTAATAATTCATTTGTGGGGCGCATTGCGTTGTCAAAAAGTGACCAATGAGGGTGCTCGCGCTTTTGGCAAATGAGCTCACGTACCAAAGCGTACGCTCTGGTTGCTGCGCTTCGGGCTCCTGGCACTGCATCCCCAAAAAACGAATTATTAGAGGTGCCCTTGTGTTCAAACTCAACTTTCAAAAACCACGAAGGCGATTGCCTGTTCGCGTTCATCAGAAATACTGAGATGCGTCCGCGTAACGCCCAGCGTTCTCAGATGGGCCTGCACGACAGGCGTTAGTTCAAAAAAAGGTCGCCCGAGCGTATCGTGCCCCACGCCGATGCCGGAGAGCGTCAGGGGCACGAGTATGCCCGTTCCTGCGGCCTTGCCGAACGCTTCCTTGGCGGCCCACCGTTTGGCGAGCCAGGGGCCGGGCGCTTTGACTGCGCTGAATTCGATGAGCTCTGCCGCGCTCAATAACTGCTTCGCGAACGCCGCACCGTGACGCGCGTAGGTGTCGCCGATGCGAGCGATTGCGACGATGTCGGTGCCGATACCGAGGATCATTATTTTTCGAGCGCAAGGGCCGCGGCCTTACGCGTCAGCTTGGTCGGCTTCACGTCAAGCCGCTCCGCGAGCATGCGCAGATCATGCATCACGTCCGCAGTTTTCACTTTGCGCTGCTCAAGATGAAAGTTGATGATGGTGCGTACGAAGTCTCGCGCTTCGGCGGCTACAGCGGAAGTTTCGAAGCGCCCGCGCCCAAGCGCCAGCAGCGCTTCCCCGTGCACCACTGGCCCGAATCCATTGCCAGTTTCGCTCGGCCCAGAAAGTGGGTCGTATCGGTACAGCGTTTCAGCGACCAGAGGTTTGTCCGTTTTCACGTCGCATACAAGCTGTAAGCCGTAGCCCATTTCTGCGAGCAGACTGGTCTCGAATTCACGCAGGATGGCGCTGTGCTCATCGCTTTCAGCAAGTGTCAACAGCGCCGCAGCGTAGCTCTCAAAAAGCTGCGGATGCGGGTCTTCGCGCGGCAGTAATTTGATGAGCAGTTCATTCAAATACATGCCGCACATCAGCGCCTGCCCCGTGAGCCAAGGCTGGCCGGGCAGCCACTGCGCTTGCGTGAGTGTTTTTACTTCGCCGCGGCCGCTGAATATGGCCTCAATCGGTTGCAACGAAAGCAGCGCACCGCGAATGTTGGATGCGGGCCGCTTCGCGCCCTTCGCCACCGCCGCCATACGACCGTTGTCGACCGTAAACAGATCAACAATCAGGCTCGACTCTTTGTACGCATAACTATGCAGTACGAAGGCGCGTTGCGGAGCGGATTTTTTGCCTTGAACGGCCACAGGAGACTTATAAAATCAGGTGTTCTGATTGTAGGAGCGGCTCTGCCGCAACCCACGGGCTAATCTGTGTCGACTTCGGTCGCAGCAGAGCCGCTCCTGCATTCGCTCGATCAGGTGATGCCCAAGTCACGCAGCACAATTGCGTTCTCCGCCCAGCCGCTCTTGACTTTCACGAACAGTTCCAGATAAACCGGGCCATTGAACAGCTTTTGCATGTCCATCCGGGCTTCGGTGCCGATGCGCTTTAAAAGCTCACCACCGGTGCCGATGATGATGGGTTTCTGTGAATCTTTGTCGACGAGAATCGCCGCGAAGATGCGACGCAGATTGCCTTCCTGCTCAAACTTGTCGATCATCACGGCGGCGCGATACGGCAACTCGTCACCCGTCAGACGAAAGATTTTTTCGCGGATGATTTCGGCTGCCATGTAGCGCTCGGGCTTGTCGGTCAAGTCGTCCGCGTCGTACATCGGCTCCGACACCGGCAAGAGCTTTTCGATTTCGGCCAGTAGTTCGCTGGTTTGCGTGCCTTTGCTCGCGGCAACCGGCACCACCGATGCGAACGTGCGTGCGGCGGACAGCTCAGTGACCGCCGCGATCAACTCGCTGCGATCCTTGATCAAATCCACCTTATTCGGCACTGCGATGATAGGCACGGTATCGGGAATCAATGCAAGCACCGCGCGATCAGCGGTCGACAAATGCGTCGCGTCCCACAGCCAGAGCACGACGTCAACTTCAGTCAAGGTGCGACGAACACTGCCGTTCAGGCGCTTGTTCATCTCGCCACCGTGCTTGGTCTGAAAGCCCGGCGTATCGACGAACACAAATTGCGCCGCTTCGGTGGTCAGAATGCCGCGCAACGGCAAACGGGTGGTCTGTGCTTTACGCGAGGTGATTGAGACTTTTTCGCCAACCAGACGGTTGAGTAACGTCGACTTGCCAACGTTGGGTTTCCCAACCACCGCGATCTGGCCGCAGCGAAATCCTGCCTTGTCGTTCATGCGGTCACGCCCAATTTGTTTAGTACCGCAATGGCGGCCTGCTGCTCAGCAGCGCGGCGCGACGAGCCTTTGCCGACGGCTTCCTGATCGACCTGCGGCACGCTGCAACGCACGGTAAAGACCTGTGCGTGCGCCTCTCCATCAACCCGATCAACGGTGTACGTCGGGAGTGGAAAGTGTTTGGACTGCATGAATTCCTGAAGGCGCGTTTTTGCGTCTTTACCGCCTTCGCGCGGGTTCACTTGAGAGATACGATTAAGGTAGAGTTTGTTGATCGTAGTGTCAGCAGAATCAAAACCAGAGTCGAGCAGAATGGCCCCAAATACGGCCTCAAGGGCGTCCGCCAGCATGGAAGGGCGCTCACGACCACCGCTTTTTTCTTCTCCTTCACCGATCCGCAGATGATGCGAAATATCGAGGCGTTGGGCCAAGGAATGCAGCGCAGGCTGGCTGACCAGATTCGCTCGCATTCGCGACAACTGGCCTTCGGGCAAGTCGGGAAACTTGTTGTACAGCGCGAGTGCAATGGCGCAGTTGAGTACGCCGTCACCGATGAATTCGAGCCGTTCGTTATGTGGCGTGCCAAAACTACGATGCGTCAAAGCCTCGCGCAACAGGCGGGGCTCGCGAAAGGTATAACCGAGGGCAGCTTCCAGGCTCAAGTTAATTCAGGGCACCTGTAATAATTCGTTTTTGGGGATGCCGTGCTAGGAGCCCGGAGCGCAGCAACCAGAGCGTACGCCCTGGTACGTGAGGATTGCGAGCACCGCGCGACAACGCAATGCGCCCCACAAATGAATTATTAGAGGTGACCTTCAGACTCACTAGCGATTGCCTGTGGCGGCAGCAGCGAAGTCGAACAGCAGGCTCATGTTGCCCGCCACCGGAACTTTGCGTTGGTACGCAACGGACAAACCAATCTTGCCATTGTCTTTGCTGATGTCGAGGTCCGTGCCTTTCACTGGCAAATCATCGATATAGGCGCGGCGATCAAAGGACGCGCGAATTGCTGGCCCCTGCGCCTCAACGCTGAATTCATTCGCAGTGGCTTGCAATACTTTTTTCAGCGAAAAATATTCGGTCCATGCAGGCACGCACCGAAACGAAGTGAACATGAAAAAAGCGACGATCGCTGCAAGAAAGATAAACCCGATAAGACTAAGACCACGTTGATGTTTCATGTCGCGCCGCGAAGTGTAAGGGTCAGGTTTTATTGTATGCCGCGAAATACGCGCTTGAAAGCAAACGACGACACATCTTCCCAGTTAAACCAGATAAAGAACGCTTTGCCACGCAAATGGGTATCGGGCACAAAGCCCCAGTAGCGCCCGTCAAGGCTGTTGTCGCGGTTGTCGCCCATCGCGAAGTAGTGGCCGGGCGGTACTTTGCAGGTCACGACGTTGCCATCGTCGGTGCACGTGGGCACAGGCGTGCCCGGATATTTCTGGTTTGCGATGAAGGACGGAAACTGCGGGAATTGTGCGATCAAATATTCATGATCGCCGAGTTTTTCCTTGAATTTGAGCGTAGTCAGAAACTGCCCGAACTCCATGTAGCTGTAGGTACCGTCTTCCACTTGCGGCACAGGTGCGCCGTTAAGTGTGAGTTTTTTGTCTTTGTAGACGATGGTGTCGCCGGGCACGCCGATGATGCGCTTGATGTAATCCTTCTCGGGCTCGTGCGGCGCTTTGAACACGGCCACATCGCCGCGCTGTGGACTACTCACATCAATGACTTTTTGGTCGAGCACGGGCAGGCGAATGCCGTACGAGAATTTGTTGACAAGGATGAAGTCCCCGGTCACCAGACCGGGACGCATCGAACTCGACGGAATGCGAAACGGCTCCGCCAAAAACGAGCGCAGCAGAAATACAACCAGCAACACGGTGAAGATCGAAGCGGGAACTTCGACGCCCCAGTGCAGGATTTCGCCCGCAGCGCGCTTCTTCGCCAGAAAAAATTTGTCAACGACCCAGGCGATGCCGCAGACCCCGACGGCGAGCAGCAACAGCAGGGGAAAGTTAACGGGTGAACCCGTGAACACGCCGCGCAGGGCAGTGATGACGAGAACAGCCAGGGCTAGAGAGGGAATGTATTTCATCAATTTGTCATTCTGAACTGAGCGAAGAATCGCGTGATCGTCCGACGATAGTCGTAGACGCTCTCGTCGTGTGTCACCTGATGCTTCGCCGGACTCAGGATGACAACGCTACGGTAATGCTGGCTGAAGTCTGTCGCTGCACCACGCGACAAAAACGGCGCTATGCGGTGCGGACTGCATTCAGCGAGCGCGAACTACTTGTCTCCGGTTTGCAAAATTGCCAGAAAGGCTTCCTGCGGAATTTCGACCGAGCCTACAGACTTCATGCGTTTCTTGCCTTCTTTTTGTTTGTCGAGCAATTTGCGCTTACGTGAAATGTCGCCGCCGTAACACTTGGCGAGTACGTCTTTGCGCATGGCCTTCAAACTTTCACGCGCGATGACGTTGGCACCGATGGCCGCTTGAATCGCTACGTCATACATCTGGCGGGGAATCAATTCGCGCATCTTGGCTGCGACCTGACGACCGCGGTAAGCACTTTGCGCACGGTGCACCATAGACGACAGCGCGTCAACCTTGTCACCATTGATCAGGATGTCGAGCTTGACCACATCTGCTGCGCGGAACTCCTTGAATTCGTAGTCAAGCGAAGCGTAACCGCGCGACACACTCTTCAATTTGTCGAAAAAGTCCATCACCACTTCAGCCATCGGCATGTCGTAAGTCAGCATCACTTGCCGACCGAGATATTGCATGTTGACCTGAGTGCCGCGCTTCTCGTTACACAGCACCATGACCGCGCCGACGTACTCTTGTGGCATCAGGATCGTGGCGGTGATGATCGGTTCGCGAATTTCTTCCACGCGCGACAAATCGGGAAGTTTCGCCGGGTTCTCAATGTTGATAATTGTGCCATCGCGCTGCACGATTTGATAAACGACAGTTGGCGCAGTGGTGATCAAATCCTGATCATATTCACGCTCAAGCCGCTCCTGAACCACATCCATGTGGAGTAAGCCCAGAAAGCCGCAACGAAAGCCGAAACCCAGCGCCTGTGACACCTCGGGTTCGTAGTGCAGCGACGAGTCATTGAGCTTTAATTTGACCAGCGCGTCACGCAGCGATTCATACTGGTTCGACTCGACCGGATAGAGGCCAGCAAACACCTGCGGCTTGACCTCCT
>JAYVPF010000112.1:0-26145 GCA_043757535.1 Burkholderiales bacterium | reverse complement strand
CTCGCGCATCACGCGCGCCGCAATCGCGTCGAGCGACTGCGGCTCAATCGCCACGTCGCAGGTCGGACAATACTGCGTGCCAAGCTTCATCCACATCAAGCGCAGAAAGTGATAAATCTCGGTCAACGTAGCGACCGTTGATTTGCGGCCACCGCGCGAGACGCGCTGCTCGATGGCGACCGTGGGCGGGATACCGTGAATGGCGTCAACATCAGGTCGCGCCGAAGGCTGCACGAACTGGCGCGCATAGGCGTTCAGCGATTCGAGGTAGCGCCGCTGACCTTCGTTGAAGATGATGTCGAACGCGAGCGTTGATTTGCCGGAACCCGATGGGCCGGTGACTACAGTGAAGCCCTTCGCCGGGATTTCAACGCTGATGTTTTTGAGATTGTGTTCGCGCGCGTGCAACACGCTGATGTTGCGGGCGACGGCGCGCGCAAGGTAGGTGCCACGAGGTTCTTCAACCCTGTAGCTCTGCGCATTTGTGGATTCGGCAAGCGTCGCTAGATCTCGGTCGTAGTCGTTGAGCGCTTTGCCAGTGTGCGAGCGCTTGTCCTTGCGGATCGCATCGGGTGTGCCTTCGAACAACACTTCGCCGCCCGCATCTCCGCCTTCTGGCCCGAGATCAATGAGCCAGTCGCTCGCTGCGATCACGTCGAGATTGTGTTCGATGACGATCAGCGAATGCCCCGCGTCGAGCAATTTGTCGAATGCGCGCAAGAGCTTCGCGATGTCTTCGAAATGCAAACCTGTCGTCGGCTCATCGAACACGAATAACTTGCCGCGCGGACGTTTCGAGTCTTCTGGTTTGATGCGCTTTGGCAGACCAGAAATCGGTCGGTTGTCAACGCTCTCAGCAAGATGGCCTGCGAGTTTCAGGCGCTGTGCTTCGCCCCCCGAAAGCGTCGGCACCGGCTGCCCGAGTCGCACATAGTCGAGACCCACGTCGGCCAGCGGTTGCAGCGTGCGCAACACTTCTGCGCCGCCTTTGATGTCCTTGAAAAACACCAGCGCTTCACTCACGGTTAAGTCGAGCACATCGCTGATGCTCTTATCGTTGACTTTGACTTCGCGTACTTCGGCGCGAAAGCGCGTGCCGTCGCAATCGGGGCAACGTAAATACACGTCGGACAGAAACTGCATCTCAACGTGCTCGAAGCCTGAGCCGCTGCAGGTGGCGCAGCGTCCATTACCTGCGTTAAAACTGAAGGTGCCTGCCGTATAGCCTCGCTCCGCTGCCGCTGGAGCCTTCGCGTAGATCGCACGGATGGCATCGAACGCGCCGACAAAGCTCGCAGGATTTGAGCGCGACGATTTGCCGATGGGCGATTGATCGACGAACACCACATCATCAATGTTTTGATGACCGAGCAGCAGGTCGTAAGCACCGGGTGTGTCGGTGGTTTTGCCTTTGGCTTTGTAGAGCGCGGGGACGAGAATGTCCTGCACCAATGACGATTTGCCGGAGCCAGAAACGCCCGTGATGGTGACGAGACCGCGTAACGGGAAATTGACAGTGATGCCCTTCAGATTGTTTTCATGGGCATTGGTGAGGGTGATGTGTTGCCCCCCTCCCCCCGGGGGGGAGGGGTTAGGGGAGAGGGACGCGCTAACGTGGCTGTTGGTTCGTTTCGCACCACCCTCTCCCCGGCCCTCCCCCCCAGGGGGAGGGAGAAGAACCCGACGCGTTCGGGTAATCCGCTCCCGCCCCAGCAAATAAGCCGCAGTCCGCGAGTCCTTCGTCGTCGCCAATTCCCTCGGCGCACCGTCAAAAATAATCTCGCCACCGCGCTCGCCCGGCCCCGGCCCGATGTCGAGCAGCCGATCTGCCGCGAACATGATCTGCGGATCATGTTCCACGACGACGAGCGTATTGCCTGCGTTTTTAAGGCGCTGCATCACGCCGATGATGCGCGACATATCGCGCGGATGCAAGCCAATCGACGGCTCGTCAAGCACGAACAAAGTATTGGTCAGCGATGTTCCGAGTGCGGTCGTCAGATTGATGCGCTGCACCTCGCCGCCGGACAACGTGCGCGACTGTCGATCCAGCGTCAGGTAGCTCAAACCCACATCGCACAAATAGCCAAGTCGCCCACGCACTTCGCCGAGTACCAGCGCGCCCGCTTCGTCAATCACCTCGCCCTGAGCGCTCAAATCAAGCTGCGCTGAGAACTTGCGCACTCGCTCAATCGGCAGCAGCATCAAATCATGAATTGTGAGCCCCGGCAGCGACTCCAGTGTCTCGCGCGAATACTTGAAATGCTTCGCCGAAAAGCGTTTCGACGTCGCGAGCACCGCATCAGCACTCGCCTTCGAGCCCAAGCGAAAATTGATCGACGTCGGCTTGAGTCGCGCGCCTTCGCATGCGTTGCACGGCGTATAGGCGCGGTATTTCGACAGCAGCACGCGAATGTGCATCTTGTAAGCCTTGCTCTCTAGCCAGTCGAAGAACCGCCGCACGCCGTACCAGCGTTTGTTGGCGTCTTTCTCCCATGAGCGCCAGGTGTCGTCGCCGTCAATCACATAGCGGCGGTCATTCGGCCCCAAATCACGAAACGGCACATCCATCGGAATGTTGCGCGCGACCATGTACTTCTTTAGGTCGTCCTGACACTCCTTAAAGCTCGGCGTTTGCCAGGGCTTGATCGCACCCTCGCCGAGCGACTTGCCTTCGTCTGGAATTACAAGCCCCAGGTCAACGCCGATGACGCGGCCAAAGCCACGGCAGGTATCGCAGGCACCGAGCGGATTGTTAAACGAGAACGATGAGGCGTGCGGATCGGTGTAGGTGATGTCGCAGACGGGGCAGTGCAGATCGGACGAGTAGCGCCATGGCGTGCTCTCCCCTCCCCCCGGGGGGAAGGGGTTGGGGGAGAGGGAGGCGGTGTTCGCCGCTAGGGTCGGAATGGCAACACCCTCTCCCCCGCCCTCTCCCCCTGGGGGAGGGAGTAAAAACACATTCACGCGCCCCTTGCCGTGCAACAGCGCGGCCTCCAGCGCCTCCATCACACGGGCCTTCTCAGCCGTGCCGATGCGCATGCGGTCCTGCACCACGTTGAGCACGGTCGCACCGTCGCGATTTTCCTGCGAATGGACGCGCGTGTAGCCCTGCGCGGACAGGAACGCTTCGACCTCGGTCTCCTTGAAATTATCCGGCACCGTCACCGGGAACGTGATCGCAACACGCGGATCGTCCGCTTTGGCCGCGCGCAACTTCAAGTCAACGTAAATCGAATCGGCCGTATCCCGCTTCACCGCCTGCCCACAGCCGTGACAATGCAGAACCGCCAGCCGCGCAAACATGAGCTTGAGGTGATCGTTCACCTCGGTCATCGTGCCAACGGTGGAGCGTGACGTGCGCACCGGATTGGTCTGGTCAATGGCAATTGCGGGCGGAATGCCCTCAATGCGATCAACCTGTGGCTTGTCCATGCGGTCGAGGAATTGCCGCGCGTAGGGCGAGAACGTCTCGACGTAGCGACGCTGGCCTTCCGCGTACAGCGTATCAAACACCAGCGACGATTTGCCGGAGCCGGACACACCAGTAACGACGGTCAGTTCACCCGTATGAATGTCAAGATCGAGATTCTTGAGATTGTTCTGGCGTGCGCCGCGAATGCGGATGTCGGTGCTGGACACAGGCGGTGGCGAAGGCGGAGCGATAGAGCGAGAGGTTTTTTTGGCGGGCATAGCAAAAAGAAGGTGAAACCGGCGCAGCCTCCCAGCTGCAAAATCATGGCGACAGTGTAGCCGCTAAATGCTACTTTTACTGTCTGTTTGCACAGTTACGTGATCGCTCGCGTGACTCGACCCGTGTCGCACACTAACGTGCGCAAATCAGGAATATCGGGGCGAAACGCGTTAAGTCAACGTCGCGTGCGGATGCTGAGGATGTTCTATCGTGTCGGCGATCAATCGCAAAGCGCTACCGCATTCCGCGCGACTCATCGGCCCACCCAAGCAGACGCGCACGGCGTCCGGTGGGTTGCCATCAGTGCAGAACGCGGCTCCTGCCACCACGCCCACGCCCTGAGTACGTAGGTACGACGCGAACTCGACAACGCTCCACGCGGAGTTCACCGGCAACCATAAATGAAAGCCCTCCGGTTGGGCAACGGCACCGTATTTGCCGAGATGCACTTCGGCCATCGCCTGTCGCGCGATGGATTCGTCGCGCATGGCCGTCAGCACTGCAGCGGCCGTTCCGTCCTTGATCGCTTGTGTGGTTAGCGCTACAGTGATGGGGGAGGCCATCACGGTAGTAGCGCGTAGAGCACCGGCCAGACGCTGCGTCAGCCGTGCGCTGGGGGCATTGACAAAGGCTGAACGAAGCCCCGCGCCGTAACACTTTGAGAAGCCCGAAATGTAATAAGTGAGCTCCGGTGCCAGCGTCGCCATCGGCGGCAAAACCGTCATCGGCAACATCACGTAGGCGTCGTCCTCGATGATGGGGATGCTGTAGCGCAATGCGATGTCAGCGAGCGCTTCACGCCGTGCTCGCGACGTGGTGATGGTGGTGGGGTTCATCAGCGTCGGGTTGCAATACAGCGCCTTGGGGTGCAGGTTTTTGCAGGCCTCTTCGAAATCATGCGGGCTCGGGCCGTCATCATCGAGTTGCAGCGCAAAGAGCTTCACACCGAACTGCGCGGCAATTGCCTTGATGCCGGGATAAGCCAGTGATTCCACGCAAATCAACTCTCCGGGTCGCGCGAGCTGCGACACCAGTGCGGCCAGCACGCTGTGAATACCAGGTGCGATCAACAAAGTCTCAGCCTGACACTGCGGCAGAAAACTGCGCATCCACTGCGTCGCGATCTCGCGATCAATGGCAGAGCCACCGAAATCCTGATACCGCAGCAGCTCATACATGTTGGCCGCGACCAATGCGTTGTGCGCGCTCTCTTCAATGCGAGCCACGAGCTTGGCATCTTGTGGCTCTGGCGGCAGGTTCATCGTCATCTCGGCACCACTGCCGCCACGCAACGGCAGCGTCGGACTACTACCGCGAATGAAGGTACCCATGCCTGCGTGCGAGTCGATCAAACCACGTTTGCGCGCCTCGCCGTAACCACGCGCCACCGTCGTGTAATTCAATTGCAAGTCATCGGCGAGATCGCGCAAAGTGGGCAGTTTGTCGCGCGCAAGCAGACGACCAATGCGCACATCTTCAGCGATCAAATCGGCAATCATCAAATAGGCTGGCTTGCCGCCCGCCTCCAAAAGCTTCGCCCAATGATGGGTGGTTTTCAACATCGCCAAACTGCTTTCATTTCGCGTAACACTTGATCGCAAAAAAAGCGGTAGTTGATTGCATCACATGCCCAACAACGCGCAGTTTTATTGCGTGCACCGCACCGACTTGGTGAAACCTTAGTCAATCAGCGACCGACTGCTCATCACGCTGCAATTGCCGTGCCGTGGGCTTCTCGCGGTTATGCCTATGACCAAACAAATAATTCGGGTTTGCAATCGGCTTTGATGCGTATTGATTGCAACTTGATCGCATGCATCGCTAGTGCCTATGGCACAGATGCTGCAAAAAGCGTTTCGTACCAACAGTCGCTTTTCGTTCCGCTCATTCCAAATTCAGGAGAACTACGATGCCTAAAGTAACCCGCCCCGCCAACGCCAAAGGTGACTTCCTCGTCGATTACGAAGAGAAAGTTTTTGAAGACGTCAAAGCCGATCCCGGCGAGAAAGCGCTCGTCACCTTTCATACGGTCGCGTTTGAAGGCTCGATTGGGTTCGTTAATCTGTTGCAAGCCACGCGCCTACAACGAAAAGGGTTTGAAACGTCGATTCTGCTTTACGGCCCCGGCGTCACGCTTGGCGTACAGCGTGGCTTTCCGACGCTGGGCGCTGAGGCGTTTCCGGGTCATCTGAACTTCAATAATCAGATCACCAAATTCATGGAAGAAGGCGGCAAGGTCTACGCCTGCCGTTTTGCATTGCAAGCGCTCTACGGTCACGGCGAGCCCTCGCTCATCCCCGGCGTTCGCCCGATCAGCCCACTGGACGTGCTCGACATCGTGCTGATTCATCGCAAGAACAACGCGTTCATTCTGGACACCTGGACGCTGTAGTTCGGCGAAGGAAACACCGTGACCACACCACGCATTGTGCGCGCCGCTGCCGTTCAGATCGCACCGGATTTTGACAATATCGACGGCACCCTGAACAAGGTGTGCGAGGCGATTGACGAGGCGGCTGCCAAGGGCGCGCAGATCGTGGTGTTTCCGGAAACGTTGATCCCGTACTACCCGTATTTTTCGTTCGTACGCCCACCCGTTGCGGCGGGAGCGGATCACATGCGGCTGTACGAGCGCGCGGTGGTCGTGCCCGGCCCGGTGACACAAGCAGTGTCTGGGCGCGCCCGCGCTCGGGGCCTTGTCGTAGTGCTCGGTGTGAACGAACGCGACCACGGCACGCTCTACAACACACAACTGATTTACGACGCCAACGGCGAGCTGTTGCTCAAGCGCCGCAAGCTCACGCCCACCTATCACGAGCGCATGATCTGGGGTCAGGGGGATGCTAGCGGTCTCAAGGTCGTCGACTCTGCCGTCGGTCGCGTCGGTGCGCTCGCCTGCTGGGAGCATTACAACCCGCTCGCGCGATACGCATTGATGACGCAGCACGAAGAGCTTCACTGCGCGCAATTCCCCGGCTCGCTGGTCGGGCCGATATTCGCTGACCAGATCGAAGCAACGATTCGGCATCACGCACTCGAAGCAGGCTGCTTCGTGATCAATGCCACGGGCTGGTTGACTGATGCGCAGATCACCGCGATCACACCTGATCCAGCACTACAAAAAGCCATTCGCGGCGGCTGCAACACGGCCATCATTTCGCCGGAAGGCGTTCACCTTGCGCCCGCACTGCGCGAAGGCGAAGGCATGGTCATTGCTGATCTCGACATGAGCCTGATTACCAAGCGAAAACGCATGGTGGACTCGGTCGGTCATTACGCACGACCCGAGCTGTTGAGCCTTTTCATCAATGATGCTCCGGCCAAAACTGTGACGACAGCGACCGCCGCTGTACTGCACACCAAGATTGACGCCCCGCACGAAGGATTTGCTCATGACACTCTCCCCCACAGAAGCGTTAGCACCGCCAGCCCTACCGGCTCTACCTTTGGCGAGCCAGCAGTTAATGACGGAGCTGCAGTCGCTGGGCTTAAGGCTGGTTGATCCGAGCGCAGGCGCGGCAAGCCGTCGCGGCGGGGCCGGGCCGTCGGATCACAAGGCGGTCACTGTCGACGGTCATACCATCATGGTGCCGGTGCACACGAGCACGGCGTGGAATTCGCCGTTCGTAGCGCTCGCACCAGATGCCGAGGGCAAGAGCGCGTTAATGCGTGGCAGCATCCCCATTGCCAGCATCGCTTTTCCAAAAGCGCCACGCTTTTACGCGATGCAAACGATGGACGGCATCCCTTATTCGCATATCGCCACGCTGCATAGTAAGGATGTTCTCGCGACCACTGTTTTGCAGACCTGCATTCGCTACGAAAGTCGCAAGAAGACTTGCAAATTTTGCGCGATTGGCCAATCACTCGCTGCGGGCCGAACGATTGCGCACAAGACGCCGCAACAACTCGCGGAAGTTGCGCGCGCTGCCGTATTGCTCGACGGCGTGAAGCACATGGTGCTCACCACCGGCACCCCCAACGCGACAGATCGAGGCGCTCAGATTTTGTGCGACAGTGCCTACGCAATCAAGGCGGCAGTCGATCTGCCGATTCAGGCGCAATGCGAACCACCTGACGACGATCAATGGTTTCTTCGCATGAAGGCATCGGGCGTTGACACTTTGGGCATGCACCTCGAAGTTGTGACGCCCGCAGTACGTGCGCGCATCATGCCGGGCAAAGCGACGGTTCCGATTGAGCGCTACATGAGCGCGTTTGTCGCGGCGGTTGGCGTATTCGGGCGCGGTCAGGTCAGCACGTACATTCTCGCGGGTCTGGGCGATACGGCTGAGGCGATCTTGAGCATGTGCGAAAAGCTTGTTGCGCTCGGTGTGTATCCCTTTGTGGTGCCCTTTGTGCCGATTAGCGGCACGCCGCTGGAAGATCATCCTGCGCCAACGCCCGAGTTTATGCGCTCGATTCTGGAGCCACTCGGCAAGCTGACATCGGGCGCGGGTTTGCGCTCGGCGGACATCAAGGCGGGCTGCGGCAAGTGTGGCGCGTGCTCGTCGCAATCAACATTTGAGACCTGACATGATTGCCGAAGATCTCGAAGTTTTCGTCGCGACCGAGTTCCGCGTGAAATGGGTGACGCAAGACTGGGAGGCGCGCGAGGCGTACAAGCTTCGGCGCGCCGTATTTTGCGTGGAGCAGGGCCTCTTTCTTGGCAATGATCGAGACGCGATTGACGATCATGCGCGACTTTTGGTCGCGATGTTGTGCATCGGCGGCATCCCCGATCAAATCGTCGGCACCGTGCGAATCCATGAAGCGTCGCCGCGCCGCTGGATCGGTTCTCGGCTCGCGGTACATGCCGCTTTCCGCAGCTATGGTCGCATCGGCGCAACACTCATTCGCCTCGCGGTCAGCAGCGCTCACGCGAAGGGTTGCGACACATTTCTGGCGCATGTACAAAGCCAGAACGTGCAGCTGTTTGAGCGTCTGAACTGGCAATCGCTGTCTCGGGAAATGCTGCATGGCCGCCCGCATCACTTGATGCAGGCTGATCTAGATTCTTATCCCGCTTGCCACGACACGGTGAGCGGCTTCGTCACGCAAGGCAAGCCGTCGAAATGAGCCTGAATGCGATAGTCGAAAGCCTGCGCACCAGCCGCGGCTTTCTTCACAAGCAGGACATCAGCGATGTGGTGACCGCGCTCGGGGCGGCGCTTCCGGGTGGGGCGAATGCCATGACGCAAGCGACTGCGGTGGGCGACGACTGCGCGGCGATCAGGGACGGCGACGGCTACTTGCTGTTCGCGATTGAAGGTCTGGTTGAAGACTTCGTCGCCGCGATGCCGTGGTTCGCGGGCTACTCAAGCGTGATGGTCAACGTTAGCGACATTTATGCCATGGGCGGTCGTCCCATCGCCGTCGTGGACGCGATGTGGAGCAAGGGGATGCAATCCGCAGCCCAACTGCTGGCCGGCATGGCCGCTGCCTCCGCTGCTTACGGCGTGCCGATCGTGGGCGGCCACAGCAACAACCGATGCGAGCGCGGACAACTAGCCGTTGCCATTCTCGGACGCGCGAAAAAATTGTTGACCAGCTTCGATGCACGGCCCGGAGACACGCTGTTGATGGCGATTGATTTGCGCGGCGCATTCGAGGAACCGTATCCGTTCTGGAATGCGTCAAGCCGCACACCCGGTGAGCGATTGCGCGCTGATCTTGATTTACTTCCGATGCTTGCTGAAAGCGGTTTGTGTGATGCCGCAAAAGACATCAGCATGGCAGGTGCGATTGGCACGGCAATGATGTTGCTGGAGTGCTCCAGAGTTGGCGCGAGCATTGATCCGTACGCGATTCCCAAGCCTGCCGAAGTGCCGCTGGATCGCTGGCTCACGACATTTCCGAGCTATGGCTTTGTCCTGTCTGTGCGCTCCGAAAACGCATCGACTGTGAAAGCAAAATTCACGTCACGCGAAATCGCCTGCGCGGCGGTAGGCGTGGTCACAGCGAAACCACAAGTTGTACTCAAGAGCGACCGGGAATCTGCCTTGCTCTGGGACTTCAGTGCCGAAGCTTTCATCGGTGAGAAGTGCGCACCCGCGCTGCAACATGCGTAGCCATGCGCCGTTAAAGATCGCGCTGTTGACGCACTCGGTGAACCCCAGAGGCGGCGTCGTACATACGCTTGAACTCGGCGCCGCACTCGTTGTCGCCGGACACGATGTCACGATCTTTGCGCCCGCTTCAGCAGGGCAAAAATTCTTCCGCTCAACACCTTGCAAGGTGTCCTTGGCAACGATCAGCGGCACGCAACGCAACATGGTCGACATGGTGTCGTCGCGAATTGACGCCTATGTGGAGCATCTCACCGACGTGCTGCAACGCGAATCATTCGACATTATTCATGCGCAGGACAGCATCAGTGGGAACGCGCTCGCTGATTTGCGGGAACGCGGACTGATCAGCGAGTTCGTGCGTACGGTGCATCATCTGGATGAGTTTGAAGATACGCGTTTGCAGATATGGCAGACCCGCGCATGGCGTGCAGCGTCGCAAGTGTTGTGTGTCAGTGATTTGTGGTGCCGTATGTTTGCTGCGCAACATGGCGTGAACGCAGCGCTCGTTCCGAATGGCGTTGACGCCACGCGCTTCACAGTCAATCGCGATTCCGCTTCGCCAAATCCTCCGCGCTTTCTCGCGGTCGGTGGCGTTGAAGAGAGGAAAAACACACTACGAATTCTTGAAGCATTTTTTAACGTTCGGCGGGTACTTCCAACGGCACAACTGGTCATCGCTGGTGGCGCGAGCCTCCTAAATCACGAACACTACACGCAGGCATTCCAGGCGCTACTTACTACCCATTCGTTGGGCGTTGGTTCAGAAGACGCTGTGCATCTGGTCGGCCCGATTGCGGACGACGCGATGCCTGCCTTGTTTCGTAGCGCGACAGCATTGCTGATGCCTTCGCTGAAGGAAGGCTTCGGATTGGTCGTGCTTGAAGCCCTCGCCAGCGGCACGCCGGTGGTGGCCTCACGCATTGCTCCGTTCACGGAGTATCTATCGGACGCGTGTTGTCACTGGGCTGATCCGCTGTCTACGCATTCGGTTGCGGAAGCGATGTTGCGGGCCAGTTCGGGCGTACGTGGTGAGCGATTGCGTGAGTTAGCGAGCGGGCTGATCGAGCGCATGAGTTGGACCGCAAGCGCGGAGTGCCATATTGAAATCTATCGCGCTTTTGTCAACAAAGTGGCGAGCGACAACATCCGTGAAACTCACCTCGCGGCGGCGTAACCATGCCCGAAATGAATTTCCAGATTCGTTGGCCAGACGCACGTGAAGAGCGTTGCTATTCGCCGTCGCTCATCATCAAAGAATACGTCGAGATTGGTCATGACTATCCGCTCGACGACTTCATGACGCGCATGCGTGAAGCGCTGCACATTGCGTCTGAACGCGTGCGCGCGAAATACGGCTTCGCGTGTTCCTCAGCAATGGCGCAAATGGAGCGGCTTGAGACACAGGCCGCGCAATTCTCAGGCGAGCCCGAGGCGCAGGTTCGGGTGCTTGAATTTATTGAATAGCTAATAGCTCACAGGAATTATCATGATTAACAGCAACCTGACGAGCGCGGTTTCCTCCGCGCTCGATCCGAAAGCCGCAATGAGTCGTCACTACGAGGTCGCCGTCATCGGCGGCGGTCAAGCGGGGCTTTCGATGAGTTATTACTTGAAGCAGCGCGGTATCAGTCACCTCGTGATCGAGAAGCGAGCGGTGATGAGTACATGGCGGCGCGAGCGCTGGGACAGTTTCACGCTCGTCACGCCGAACTGGCAGTGCGATTTGCCGGACTATCCGTATCAGGGCGACGATCCGTACGGCTTTATGAACAAGGCAGAGATTGATGATTACCTCACGGGCTTCACGCAGCACGTTAGCCCGCCCGTGATCGAAGGCGTTACCGTTGAGCGCATGACTCGCAACGTGGGCGGCGGCTTTCATATCTCGACCACGCGCGGTGAAATCACCGCCGATCAAGTCGTCGTCGCATCGGGCGGTTATCACACACCCATCATCCCGCGCATGGCCGAGCGCCTTTCGTCCGAGATCGTGCAGATTCAGTCGTCACAATATCGCAACGCCGAAAGCCTGCCCGAAGGCGCGGTGTTCGTGGTGGGCTCTGGTCAGTCGGGCGCGCAGATCGCAGAGGATTTGCATCTTGCCGGACGCAATGTCGTGCTCGCGCTGGGCGACGCGCCACGCTGCGCGCGCTTCTATCGTGGCAAGGATGTCGTCGAGTGGTTGAGCCTCATGAACTACTACGAAATGCCCGTCGATTCGCATCCGCTGCGCGAGGGCGTGCGCGACAACACCAATCACTACGTTACTGGTCGCGACGGTGGTCGCGACATTGATTTGCGCCGCTTTGCGAACGAAGGTATGGAGTTGTACGGCTTGCTCACCGGGCTTGAAGGGGAGACGCTGACTTTCTCGCCCGATGTGGCGAAAAAACTTGATGCGGCGGACGCCGTCTACAACGGGATCAATGCCAGCATCGACAAATTCATCGCCGAGAAAAATATCGAAGTACCTGAGCCGTCGGTTTATGAGCCGGTGTGGAGTCCGAAGGAAGAGCGAACGCGACTGAGTTTGAAAGAATCCGGCATCACCTCAATTGTCTGGTGCATTGGGTTCAATCCGGATTTCATCTGGCTCGACATTCCCGTGTTCAATGGACGCGGTTATCCGGGGCATGTGCGCGGCGTCACCAGTGAGCCGGGCTTGTATTTCCTGGGACTGCCTTGGTTGCACACGTGGGGTTCTGGGCGCTTCTCGGGCGTGGCTAGCGATGCGTTTTTCCTTGCAGAAAAAATCGAAGCGCAACGAGCCGCGAAAGTGAAGACCGCACCGCGCGTGGCGTTGGCGGCGTAAGCCGCAGAATCTGTAGGAACGGTTTCACCGCGACCGTCGCAAAGGTAGCGCCGACTGGCAAAATCGCAGCATGAAAAATCTGCTGCTGCTGTCCAACTCGCGCATGCCGACTACGGCGTATCTCGAACACGCGGTTGATGCGATTCGCGAAACCATTGGTGACGCCAAAAAGATTGTGCTCATTCCCTACGCGAGTGTGACCATCGCGTGGGACTCCACAGCGAAGAACGTGCGCAACGCACTTGAGCCGCTAGGTATTGAAATCACCGCGATCCATCACTTCAAAGATCCGGCGAAAGCGCTGATGGAGGCCGACGCCATCATGGTCAACGGTGGCAACACGTTTAACCTGCTGCATCACCTGCGGCGCAAAGAAATCATCGTGCCGCTACGCTCGCAAATCCTCGCGGGGAAGCCGTACGTGGGTTGGAGTGCAGGCTCGGCCATTTGCGCGCCGACCATTCGCACCACCAACGACATGCCGATCATCGATCCGTCGGGGCTCGATGCGCTCGGCGTGATCGATTTTCAGCTGAATGCGCATTACACGAACACGGTGCCCGAAGGCTTTATGGGTGAGACGCGCGATCAGCGATTGGCAGAGTTTGTCGCGCTCAATCCAACGGTTGCAGTGTTCGGTTTGCCCGAAGGCGATTGGCTGCGCGTACGTCGCAATGAGATCACAGTGCACGGGCCGTTTCCCGGAAAGTGGTTTCGCGCAGGGCGGGAGCCGATGGTGTTGGAGAGCGGTTCTGTGGTCGCGGTTTAAGCAACAGCTTGCGGCTGTAATCGCCATTCTAGCGGGGCTGGTACAGAATTAGTGCCGATATCGACTAGTTGTATTTTGCGGATGTAGCCCCTATCAATTGGGCATTGCAACGGAAAGCTGTTCTCGCGTTCGACGCAAATCCGCCAAGTAATTCAGCCCCGCAATTGCCCGCACGCCGTACCAGCTCACAAACTCACCGTCGATCAGTTCAATCGGTTGCGTCAGGCCCATCGTGCGGCGCAATTCGTCGATGTGCTCATCGCCAAACGAGTAGGGCTCTGACGACAAGAAAATGCGCTCCGCGCCCTGCCATACGCTGTCGTCGCTGGCCACTTCCGGATAGCGCTTTTCGGCTTGCACCGGCAGCGTTTTCCAGCCTACGGTTTCGAGCATCGCACTGACGTAGGTATCGCGCGAGATCGTCATCCACGGGTTTTTCCAGATGGCGTAAAACACCGTTTGCGCTGGCAATTGCGCGCCGACAGCTCGCGCTCGCGTGAGCGCGGCACCCAGCTCCGTAGCGAGGCGGCCCGCCGCTTCATCCGCTGAAAAGATATGCCCCAACAAGCGAAACAGCGCGATGTTGTCGTCCGGCAGCATCGGATGCGTGACGACGATATTCGGAATCACTTTGCGCAGATGATCAACGTCAGCCTTGCGGTTTTCATCGATGTTGACGATGACGTGCGTCGGCTCGGTGTCGATCAGCCGACGGACGTTCACGTCCTTGGTGCCGCCCACTTTCGGCACGTCGCGTACGGCGGGCTCAGGGTGAATGCAAAACCCGGTGCGTGCGACGACTTGCTCGCCCAGACCGAGCGCAAACAGGGTCTCGGTGATCGAGGGCACAAGGCAGGCGATGCGCAACCCTGCCGGGTTAGTGAAGCGGGCGTGGGGGCGGCCAATCGCGTCCGCGATGACACCAAGCGAATAACTCATGAGTCATGAGGTGGGGACATTTCAGAAAAGAAAAAGGCTGCAATGTGCAGCCTTTTCCGTGTCCTGCTTGGCGGGAACTATTTCTTCCGCTCAGCCCGCGCTTTTGCAATCAGAAAATCCAACGCGACCGGCACGTTTTTATGAGCGACCGCACCCGGCTCACCCTTCGTTGTCGATTGCAGCCGAAATTTTCCGTCGATGAAAAACATGGGAACGCCGTCCGCTTTGTAGGTAATCGCCTGCGTTTTGGCGCGCGTCATTTTGCTGTTGACTGTGAATGAGCCCCACGCTTCTTTGACTTTGACGACGTCAAGGCCGTTACTTCCTGCCCAATCGAAGAAGACTTTTTCGTCGTCCATTTTCTGCCGCGCAACATGGATCGCGCGGAAGACTTTATCCGACAAATCGGCGCGACCTAATACCTCAAGCGTGAAGTAAATCTTGCCGGTTTTGTCCCAACCCTGATGAAAGAAAACGGGAACGCGTTTGAAGCTGACATCGGCGGGCGCGGTCTTGATCCATGGTCCGAGAAACGGCTCAAGTTCGTCGCAGTGCGGGCATGCGTAGTTGAAGAACTCAACCACCTCGATTTTGCTGCCGGTGTCTGTGGTCAGCGACGATTGCAAGCGTTGATAATCTTGGCCTTCAGCAAACGGCTGCTGCGCCGTCGCTGAGAACGCAATGGCGAGACAACCCAGCACAAGACTGCGAGCAATATTCTTCATTCGCGTCACGACGCGGGACTACTTCTTGCGTTCCGAACGCGCTTTGGCGATCACGAAATCAAGCGCTGCGGGCACATCCTTGTGGCTGCCCTTGAGCAGGTGCGGTTGAATTTTGAATTTACCGTCGATGAAGAGCATTGGAACGCTGTCGACAGAGAAGTTTGCTGCCAGCGTCTTTGCGCGATTCATTTTGCTGTTGACTGCAAACGAGCCCCACATTTCTTTGACTTTCGCGACGTCGAGGCCATTGCTACCGGCCCAGTCGAAGAAGACGTTTTCCTCAAAAAGTTTTACGTTCGCGCCGTGAATCGATTGAAACACTTTCGGCGTCAGATCGTCGCGACCGAGCGCTTCCAGCGTGTAGTAAATCTTGCCGAGGTTGGCCCAGGCGGGCTGGAACGCGACCGGGACGCGCTTGAAGCTCACATCGGCGGGAACTTTTTTGATCCACGGGCCTAAAAATTCTTCAAGATCGCGGCAGTGGTTGCAGCCGTAGCTGTAGAACTCGATGACCTCGATTTTCGCGCCGGACTCGACGGCCTGCGCGTTTTTCAGGCGCTGGAATTCCTTGCCCTCCGTCAACTGCTCCTGCGCGGAAGCTGAAAACGATGCTGCCATAAGCCCGCAAGCCACGAGCGCAGACCATTTAGAAAATTTCACCCAACGCAACATAATTTCTCCGTCTTTATCTTTAATTGGCGAACCATACGACTAACGCTTGAGGCCATTAGTTCGCCGACACTGGCCAGAGGCTTACCTAATGGCAGACAAGCGGTGGCGATTTACGGCTTGACGACGCTAACCTCAATGCCCTGGCGCGCCAGATCGCCGCGCACTTTGCCAGCCTCATCCGGATCGCGATACGGGCCCACGCGTACGCGGTGAACCGTCCCCTTATCCGGAATATCAGTGCTCTGAATTTGCGCTTCATAGCCGAGCACGGCGAAGCGCGCGCGCTGATTTTCGGCGTCCTGCTTGTTAACGTAAGCACCTACCTGCAGCCACAAGCGCCCGCGCGGTTCGGCGCTTGGGGCGGGCTCGGTGGTTTTGGCTACTTCCGATTTCGGCGCAGCCTTGCCAGCGACAGCGGGTGCCGTAGTCGGTGCCGCACTAGGCATGCTCGACGCTGTTCCCGGCTGCACGATGCGCTCGGCATCGGGCTTGTTTTCGTCTTTTGCGAGCTCGCCTGCGCGCCCCGTCGATTTTGGATCGCCCTTCGGTTTGATCGGCTCAAGTTTCGCGTGCGCGGTCGTTTCCGCACGGAACGGCGTGGCCTGATAGACCCAGATGGCGAGCACTCCGGCGACCACCAGACCGGCGACAAATCCGATCAGGCTTCCGAAGATAAATGTACCGGTTTTTAGCTGAGAGGCATCCACATTCACATCCCTATTGTCACATTTTGTTCGGTGCCGAGACGCCGAGCAATTGCAGCCCATTCTTCAGCACTTGTGCAGTTGCAGCGGCAAGCGCCAAGCGAGCTGCACGGTCACGCCTATCGTCTACGAGGAAGCGCTCAGCGTTGTAATACGAGTGAAAAGCGGAGGCGACTTCGCGCAGGTAGAACGGCAACACGTGCGGCGTGAGTTCGCGCGCAGCCGTGGCGAGCAGGGTGGGGAAGTCGGCCAGCTTTGTAGCTAGCGCCTCGGCTTTTTCGTGTTTTAGAGCAGACAAATCTACTTTCGCTAACGCGCCGTCATCGACGCCACCATCGCGTAGCACTGAGCAAATTCGGGCATGCGCGTACTGCACGTAATAAACCGGGTTTTCTTCCGATTGCGAGCGTGCGAGATCAATGTCAAACGTGAATTCGCTATCCGCTTTGCGCGATACGAGGAAGAAGCGTACAGCATCTTTGCCGACCCATTCGATGAGCTCACCGAGTGTGATGTAGCTGCCCGCGCGCTTGGAAATTTTGACCTCTTCGCCGCCCCGCATCACACGCACCATGCTGTGCAACAGGTAATCCGGGTAGCCCATCGGGATACCCTTATCGAGCGCTTGCAAACCCGCACGAACGCGTGCAATAGTGCCGTGGTGATCGGTGCCCTGAATGTTCACGACCTGCGTGAAGCCGCGCTCCCATTTGCTGACGTGATAGGCAACATCGGGCACGAAATAGGTGTAGCCACCGGCGGCTTTGCGCATCACGCGGTCTTTGTCGTCACCGTAGTCCGTGGTCTTTAGCCACAACGCGTTGTCCAGCTCGTAGGTGTGGCCGGAGGCTTGCAACGCAGTGACGGTCTTGTCGACGCGCCCGTCGGTGTAGAGCGAGCTCTCCAGGTAATAGCAGTCGAATTTCTTGACACCGAACGCGGTCAGGTCCTTGTCCTGCTCCGCGCGAAGCATGTCGACGGCAAACGCACGCACCGCATCGGCGTTGTGTACGTCACCACCCTGCTCGACGAATGATTTGCCAATTTCGACGATGTATTCGCCGCGATAACCGTCTTCGGGCCAACCCGCACTGTCCGGCTCAACGCCGTTTGCGCGCAGTTGCACCGAGCGGGTTAAGTTGTCGATCTGGTTGCCCGCATCGTTGTAATAGAACTCGCGATACACCATGCAACCTTGCGTCTCCAGCAGATTGCAGAGCGTGTCGCCCAATGCCGCTTGGCGGGCGTGGCCGGTATGCAGCGGGCCGGTTGGGTTGGCCGACACAAATTCGACCAGCACTTTTTTGCCACGGCGCGCGTCGCCGAGACCGAACTTGTCACCCAGTTTCAACACGTCGGCAACCACTGAAAACTTCGCAGCAGGCTGCAACCAAATATTGATAAATCCGGGGCCCGCAATGGTGATTTCCTGCACCAATGGATGCGGCGCAGCATCGAGCGTGGCTTTCAACGCAGTTGCCACTTCGCGCGGATTTTTGCCGAGCGGTTTTGCCAGTTGCAGCGCGATGTTGGTCGCGTAATCGCCGTGATCGGCTTGCTTCGGACGTTCGAGGGCGGGAATGGCGGTGTCGCTCAGTCCCGCTGATTTAATGCCGCTCGCTAGCCATTCAATTAATCGTTCTTTTTGCATTAGTGCGTTTTTGTAAACGGATTGATGAGAGTAAGGCCGTAGCCTTGAAAATCCCGCGTATTGCGAGTGACAAGTCCCAAGTTGTAGACGATGGCGGTGGCCGCGATTTGCTTGTCAATCAGGTGGTCGGCGCGTGGCGCAAGCATCAGCCCCCAGACGTTGGCGCACTCGGCATTGAACGGAATAATTCGCTCGGCAAACTTAGCTTCGATGTCGGCGACCCATGCGTCAAGTTTGTCGGCGTATTGAACGTCGCCTCGAAGTCTTGGCAGTGCTGCGCCACGTCGAATTTCACCCAGCGTCGGTGCGGCAATAAACGTTGTTTGACCGCCACGCTCGGCATGATCAAGAAAAACGCGTACGCCGGAGCCCGTATCGCTGTCGTAGCGCAACTGGCTAACCACGTTGGTGTCGAGAAGCAGCACGGAATATGGACGGATACGGGTCTGACGTGTTAGCCGTCGTTCTGGACACGCTCAAAATCGCTATCTAGCCCACCGGGTGGCATTGCTGCTAGAGCCTCAATGAAGCTGCGTTTTTTGGGTCTTGCCAATGCTTCGCGCAAGATGCGTCGATGTTGCTCCTCAGCGCTGATGTTTGCGGCGGCAGCGCGCGCTTTCAGCGATTCCACCAAATCGGGTTCAAGGTTTCGTACGACTAACTGGCTCATGGTGGGCTCCTCGGTAACGGTAACGCTATCAATGATAGCAAAATGGTTCCTGCAGGAGCGGTTACCGCGACGGCGCCGCGTGCCACGTTGGGTCGCGGCAAGCCGCTCCTACAAGGCCCCAAAGCGGAGCGTTACCGAGAAACGGGCGTCCAAATCCCGTTGCTAGCAGACGACGCAACGCAAGCTTCAATGAACGCCATGCTATGCACCGCATCATTGATGGTCGGGTAGTTAACCTTGGCGATCACCTGATCATTACGTCGCGCATTGATCGCTTCCGCCGCTTCGCGATAAACGTTGGCAAACGCTTCCAGCAACCCTTCGGGATGACCACGCGGCGTACGGCTCAGCTTTGCAATTTCAGGTGGCAGATTGACGTCACCACGTCCGAACGTGCGCGCGGTTTCGCCTTCGATGTTGAGATGCAGATAGGCGGCTTCGCGATGTGACCAATCGATCAAGCCGCGTTCGCCGTAAATACGAAGGCGGATGTCGTTTTCGCCACCCGCAGCGGCTTGCGTGATCGTGTATTGCCCGCGCGCGCCGCTGTCAAATCGCAAATTTGCAAGTATCGTGTCGGCGACGGTACGACCCGGCATCAGCGCGCCGACGTCCGCGCTGACCGACGCGATCCGCAGCCCTGAGACATTGCAGGCGAGATGTTGTGCATGACAACCAATCGCAGAAAAAACCAACGCCAAGCCACTGCGCGACGCATCAAACTTCCAGCGCTGGCTGTCAGTCATCGTGCCTTGTTCGATGGGCTTGGCGAGCCCGCTCTGGATGTACTCAACCTGAACGAAACGCACCGGCCCAATCGCGCCGTCCGCGATGAGCTGTTTCGCATAGCGCGTCATCGGATACGCCGAGTAACCATGCGTCACGCATAGCACGCGGCTCTTCGCCAGCGCACGAGCGGCAAGATCGTGCGCTTCGGCAGCAGTTGTGCTCACAGGCTTGTCGCAGATCACGTCGAGTCCGACATCCAGCGCAGCGACGCAGTACGGGTAGTGTGTATCGTTCGGCGACATGATGGCCACCGCATCAATGCCATCCTCGCGAACCGCTTCGGACGCGAGCATGGTCGCCACATCGGCATAACCGCGCGTCGCAGCGAGCCCGATCAAGGTCGCCGCATCGCGCGAGCGATTCGCCTTCGACGAAAACACACCGGCGACCACTTGCCATTGACCGTCAAACTGCGCTGCACGGCGATGCATGCCGCCAATCCACGAAGTCGGGCCACCACCAATCATCGCCAGGCGAAGCGGCAAGTGAGAGGCTCGTGCAGGGAGTTCGGTACTCATGGGATAGCTTTCGTGGGGACAGTCTTCGGGGAGAGCGAATCGTCGGCGCATTGAAAGATCCGCTGCAGCCATCGTACTAGCTTGCCGAAACCGTAGACTGTGAGCATCATCAGAAATGAATTTTTAGAAACAGCCTTCATCATCCGTTCGATACTTATCGCTAACAATTAAGCGATTTTTAAGAACGCTTAAGGACGCAGTGGTGATGCGTGCGCAACAATTCAATGCATCAGGTAATCACAAAGCACACGCTGTCGCGACGAACCATGAGCACGACTCAATATGCAAAACCCATCGACGTCCGCGAATGTTGCTCTATGAACCACCGGTGGACCTTATTAATAGCAACTCTTGCGATAGGAACCAGCACGATGAGCACGCCGATTGAAGCCCAGAGTGCGGAGGAGAGAAAGGCCGTGAGTGAGTCCGTCAACGCGGAGAACCTGCGCCGCTTGGGCGCGGAATTCCAGAAAGATTTTGATCGTCAGGAAGCGCTCGTGCTCGCTTACTTGAAGCGGCATCCCGACAAGCCACGATCATTCGAGAAGAATGGTTCGGCGTATTACCTCAAGCGCATGGATACCGACGGCAATCCGGTTTACATCAACACTAAAAGCGCCACCAGCACCGATCACTTACATGGAGGCGGTTCGCGTTAGCGCTACCGCTTAAGCTACCCCCGACTTTCACCCGTTTTCAAGTTACGTTTCCCGTAAAACTTCCGCAAACTCACTTCTAAAAGGATCAAATATGAAGTACCCCTGGCTCTTCCTAGCCGCGACGGTCGCACTTAGCGTCGGCACCTTTGCCGGTGCGCAAAGCGTAGATGAGCGAAAAGCGCTCAGCCGTTCGATCAACCAGACCGAACTCACGCAGCTCGGCGTCGAGTTTCAGAACAATTTCAACGCTCAAGAGCTACGGGTACAGGCGTATCTCGCGAGCCGCCCCGAACAAACGCGTTCGTTTCAGAAAGACGGCAGAACACTCTACCTGTCGCGCATTGATGCTGAGGGCAATCCGGTCTACATTGCCGCAAGAAGCGGGGGAAGCGTCAGTGACGTTCTCAAGAGCAACCGTGAATCGGGTGCACTGATCAAGGCCGATCAACTCTATTCGGGCGGCTCCATCGGCGTGAATATCACCGGCGTCGGAATGATCGCGGGCGTTTGGGATCCGGGCACGGTACGTGAAACTCACGAGTTGCTCGCGGGCCACGTCGCCAATCAGGCGGGTCAGTCGATGGCGATTGACAATCACATGACGCACGTCGCTGGCACGATGGTCGGCAAGGACATCGCAAGCCGCCCCTCCGCACGTGGCATCGCTTTTGGTGCAACCGCGCTGAACTACGATTCTGCCAATGATCTGACAGAAATGACGGCGTTTGCGGCAAAAGGGTATCTGATTTCCAATCACTCTTACGGCCTGGCCAACGACGCGACCACTCCGGTCTGGCAGTTCGGTGCCTATGACGAAGAGGCCCGCAACTGGGACGCCATGCTCAAGAATGCGCCGCACTATCTGCCCTTTGTCGCTGGCGGCAATGAACAGCAGAGCAACGGCAATATGAGCAAAGCGGGCTACGACCTGATCACTGGCGCGTCCGCCGCGAAAAACGTGATGACCGTGGGCGCGCTCAACGCCGACAAAGCGATGTCCGACTACAGCAACTGGGGCCCGACCGACGACGGTCGCATCAAGCCTGAGATCGTCGCACGGGGCACCGGCATCGATTCCGCGCAAGCCTTCGATAAAGCCACGCCGAAAGCGCCGTGTGACAATTGCTACAGCGGTTCCGGCAGTGACTCCAGCGGCACGTCGTACGCAGCCCCTGCCGCCGCCGCAGGCGGGCTGTTGCTCCAGCAGTATTACAAGAGCCTGAACCCGAACTACATGCTCTCCTCAACGCTCAAAGCGCTGATGCTGGGCACCGCAGAAGACCTGGGCAACCCCGGCCCTGACCATAAATTTGGCTGGGGATTGCTAAACGTTGAAGCCGCTTCGAACGCCATCAAAAAGAACGGCGCAGTGGGCTCTGCCGCCGCGAGCCGGGGCGCAGCGATTGTCGAGCGCACGACCAATCCTGCAGCTGACTCGACGTCCGAGGAGACCTTCACCGTTTACGCAAAAGGCGGTGTGCCGCTGGTCGTGAACATGGCATGGATCGATGACGAAGGTGCCGAGCAAAAAGCCTCTGACGGCGTTGATCCGACCGTGACGCGCATGACCTACGAATTCGACATGGTGGTGCGTGGCGGCTCGCCGTCGGCAGACGTTCATCCGTGGAAAATTCCGACACTGGCTAACCGCACCGCAAACGCCACTCAAGGCACCGCATGGTTCGACGGCAACGGCGACGTGTTCAAACAGGTCTTGATCGCCAACCCGGTCGCGGATGGTCAGTACACAATTGTCATTCGCAAAAAGGCGGGCTCTCCCGCCGCCGCGCGTACGATTTCGTTCGTCATCACGGGCCTGAAAGAAACCGCCGTTGATACAACCGCGAAGACGCGCATGGTGGAATATCTCTACCCATCGCTCGGCTACTACTTCCTGACCTCACGCGCTAACGAGATCGCGCTGCTCGACACCGTGCCCGCCTTCACCCGCACCGGCGAGACCATTCCAGTGTTCGTCAACCGTGCGACAGGCACGCAACCGATCACGCGTTTTTACTTCAACAAAATCGCATTGAGCGGCAGCCGCGACGGCCATTTCTACACGCTGGTCGATGCCGAGGTTGCAGCGCTCACGAGCCTCAATCCGTCGAACAACCCGGCTCCGAGATTGCCGGTCAGCGAAGGCATCGACTCGTACGCCTATCTGCCAGCGGTTGAAGGTGTGGGCGGCTCCTGCGCCGCCGGTCTGACAGCGGTGTATCGCGTGTTCCGTGGCAACGTCCGGTTCCCGGATGACCCGAATCATCGCTTCACCACCAGCACCGCGATTTACAACGACTTCGTGTCAAAAGGCTGGGATGGCGAGGGCGTGAAGTTCTGCGTACCTGCACCGTAATTCAGGTGTAGTCAGCCACCGTTTTAGCGCGGCGACGCGCGTGGCTCAGAAAGACGCTGTCTCCATGTCTGGGCACAGCGTTTTTTCTTTTGTGGAGTCAGATTGCGTTGCAGAATTGCTTGGCGATTTTTGTAATTTAAGCAACAACTTTGTCGAAGATGCCAGACCAAACGCGGGGTAGATGATCATTTAGCCCAAACTCGACTTTACGCATAAATCGAGCGCTACGCCGCATTTGGGAACGCTTGCAACAACGAGCTATAGCCGAGCGTTCCCGACTAAAGCACACGCTTCGTGATTCGCAATCGACCGAGCGCAGGCTTAAGTGCGCTCCCGACTAGCAAGCTGCCTCAGCTTGTCGTCATTCTCGCCTCAAGCGGCAATCCAGAAAGGTTGCGCACACAGTCGCGATGGCGTGCCTCATAGCAACGGCGGAACGCTTGCGGTTCCGCCATGTAGAAAGCGCGAAGCCAACTCAGCACATTTCGTTCGCCACCGCATGCGGCGGAACCTCTTTGAGTTCCGCGCTACGCGCTGCTTCGCTACATAAATGCCAAGCCGTGGCGCTCCTTGAACCGGTCAGCAAGTTGCGCGAGCGAAACGACCGCGGCGATTCCGCCATCCAGATATTCCATCGTTACATCATGATGAGCGGCATCTTTTGACGCAACGCATTCGCGCACAATCATCACTGGATAGTCGCGCTGATAGGCATCGACCGCAGCCACTCGTATGCAGGCGTGCGTGTTGACGCCAGCGAGCACAATCGTGTCTGCATGCAGACGTTCAAGCAGCGCGTCCAGATCAGTGCGAAAGAACATGCTGTATCGCTTTTTAACGATTTCGAAATCTGATTCGGTGCGCGTCAATTCATCAAGTATGAGCGGCCCTTTGGTGCCCTTGATGAACATGTAAATGCGATCACGCTTCATGTCCAGCATCGCGTCGCTCAAGTCCGACTGAAACTCTTGGCGCACCCAAACCACGGGGGAGCCATTTGCCCGAGCGAGACTCGTCAATTCGTTAATGGATGAACACAATGAGGCTCGCCGCTGTTGAAGTTCGGCGTGACCAACGCAATCGTTGACCATATCCACGACAAATACAACCGGGCGTTTGATGGGGTTACCTGTATAAAAGTTGGACGACCGACGAATGGTAACCCAGCAAAGCGAAGCACTTCACAGCTTTTTCCAAGTCGCACCCTCACGGGTCAATCCGAAAGGGCCCCCATTGATTCGCCCCGGGGAGCGGAGTGTTTCGCGGTCGTAGATGCGTCGTCGGCACACACTCTGCGTAGCGATAGCGAAGCATTCGTGTGACGCGCAGTTGCCAACCCCGACATCCCGCGAAACGCGAGCACCGGAGGATCAGGCGAATCGTTGGGGTCGCCCTTTTTGGGTTACCTTTTTGGCGAAGCAAAAAGGTGACTGCCTGCGCGGCATGAGCGCGCTCGTGGCAAAGAGCAAACATCATTCCACCTTCACCCTCTCCCTAGCCCTCTCCCCTCAAGGGAGAGGGGACAAAACCACTAAGCCGCCCGCTCCAAACTCAACCCCGCATGCTCGCGCAGCGGATGAAACTGAATCTTCGGATGACGCTCTTGCGTGAGCCGCAGGTCGTAGGTGCTGGTGAGCAAATACGCGAGCGTGTTGGCTGCGTCGTAAGCCAACTTTGACGCGTTGTAGTCCATGAATTTCTTCATCTCTGCGGCGTCGTCGCAGGTCACCCAGCGTGCGCCAACGAACTGGCTGCCGGAGAGTTTGATGTCGGCCTTGTATTCGGTTTGCAGGCGATGCTGCACAACCTCAAATTGCAGCTGGCCAATCGCGCCGAGCAGCATTAGCGAACCGAGTTGCGGCTTGAAGACCTGAATCGCGCCTTCTTCGCCGAGCTGCGCGAGGCCCTGCTGCAACTGCTTGCTACGCAGCGGATTTTTAAGCTCGACCGTCTGGAACAATTCCGGCGCGAAGAACGGCAGGCCTGTGTATTGCAGGGTCGCGCCTTCGGTGATGGTGTCGCCGAGCTGCACGCCGCCGTGAATGGTGAAACCGATGATGTCGCCAGCAAAGGCCTCGTCAACCGCTTCGCGCCGCTGTGACATGAAGGTGACCACGCTGGTGGGGCGCATTTCTTTCGCGGTGCGCTGCACCTTGAGCTTCATGCCCGACGAATATTTGCCGGAACAGACGCGCACGAACGCGATGCGGTCGCGATGCATCGGGTCCATGTTGGCCTGCACCTTGAACACGACGCCCGAGAAGCCTTCGGCATCCGGCGCGATTTCGGTCGTCGAGCCGTCCGGGTTGGTCGAGGCGCGCGGATGCGGTGCGGGCGCGAGATCAACCAATGCGTCCAAAATTTCTTGCACGCCGAAGTTGTTTACGGCCGAGCCGAAGAACACGGGCGTTTGCTTTGCTGCTAAAAACGCTTCGCGATCGAATGCGGGCGCGGCACCGGTGACGAGTTCAATGTTGGCTAACGCGTGCTCAAAATCCACACCGAAGCGGGCTTTGAGCGCTTCGGTCTCGGACAACGGGATTTCTTCCAGCGCCATCTTGTCGCTGACGGTGTCTTCACCGGGCTTGAACACGCGCATCGTCTGCGTGCGCAGATTGATGATGCCAACAAAGGCGCGGCCTTGCCCAACCGGCCAGGTCATCGGCACGCACGGCATGCCGAGTTCAGCCTCCACCTCGTCCAAAAGCTCAATCGGGTCGCGGCCTTCGCGATCCATCTTGTTGACGAAGGTGATGATCGGTGTGTCGCGCTGGCGGCAGACTTCGATCAGGCGCTTGGTTTGGGCCTCCACGCCGTTCGCGGCGTCGATCACCATCAGCGCGCTGTCCACGGCGGTCAACACCCGATAAGTATCTTCCGAGAAGTCGCGGTGGCCCGGCGTGTCGAGCAGGTTGACCACATGATCGCGGTAAAGCATCTGCATGACGCTGGAGGCGACCGAAATACCGCGCTGCTTTTCGATCTCCATCCAGTCGGACGTGGCGTGGCGGCTCGCCTTGCGCGCCTTGACGCTGCCCGCGACGTGAATTGCGCCCGAGAACAGCAAAAGCTTCTCGGTGAGCGTGGTTTTGCCCGCGTCGGGGTGGGAGATGATG
>JAYVPF010000111.1:0-26326 GCA_043757535.1 Burkholderiales bacterium | reverse complement strand
AGCGCAGCAATAGCGGGCTATTGCGAGCATTTTCGGCGAAGTGGTTCGCCCAATTCGAGGATGCGATGCGCTCGGGGATTTGTTCAGCGTTTCCCTAGCGTCGCAGCAGGGTAGTCAAAGCTTCGCGAAGCGCCTTCGTTAGCGCTGATTCACGTAATCCTGCGCCGTTTGCCACGCGACCGTTTGCAGGAACTTTGCCGTTGCTGGCTCGAGCCCGGCCACGTAGGGGTTTCCTTCTGGATTGGTCTTGTAAAGCGTGGCCAGTACCGTACACGCTGCCAGATAGGTACCGGCGAGGCTCGGGTGGCGTTTGTCGGCGACGTAGAGATTCAGTTCTGGCCTGGCTTTGACCGAGGCGGCAAAGGCCAGTCCTGCCGGAACCACCAGCGCGTTATTAGCGCGGCCTGCGTTGGTGTATTCGGCGGCGAGCTGCTCCGTCATTTCAGGCTTGTCCTGATAGGCCCAGGACATGAAGAACGCCGGACGCGCGCCGTTCTTGCGGGCGATTTCGCTGTTCTTTTTCGCATGCTCAAAGAACGCGGAGCGCAGTTGCGGGTGAATCGGGCACTGGCTGCAATCCATCATCAATACGACGTCGAATGGCTTGGTAAACGTGTTGAAGACAACCTCGTTTTTTGCGTTGAACGAATAGGATCCCACGCCGTTCGGCTTGAAGTGCGCCTCAACATCATGCCAGTTGATGCCCGATCCGCTGATGGTCGCCGACACATTGCGTTGCCCCGTCTTGTCGGGCATGGAAGACGAATTGATCAACTGCCCGACGTGCCCGTGCATGCTGTTGTTGTAATAGAAGAAACTGTTGCCGACCCAAAGCACGGCTTTTGTCGGTTGCGGCCCAGAGGCAGCGGGCTGGGGCGCAGGCGCCGTGGCGCAAGCGCCCAGCAGCAACGTAATGCCGACCAGAGCGATCGCTCGGATGGTTTGTGAATGCTTCATGTGCGTGATGTCCTCTTGGATTGGGGTCGTGGTCACCCTAGATGGTGAGTGTTTTACTAGCACCTGCCGCGTTGCACCGGACGCGGTCTCGATTCGTTGAACGCGGCGCGGGTAGCATTGCGTCCGAACCGATGCACATGGAGCTACCAATGAACGAATCCGCCATCACCGAAGCTGCACAATTGATCTGGCGCCACTGGAGCGACGGCATGCAGATGACCGCGCTGCCCGAGCATTGCCGACCCGCCAGTCGAGCCGATGGTTACGCGGTGCAGGCCGAGGTTGCGCGATTGTCGGGACAAACTACCGCTGGCTGGAAGATCGCGGCGAGCAGTGTTGCCGGACAGAAGCACATCAACGTGGATGGGCCACTCGCTGGACGATTGCTGGCGAATACGGTGTTTGCTGAAGGCTCAGGTGCCGCCAGTACGATCAATCTTGGCCACAACATTCTGATGGTCGCCGAGCCAGAAATCGTCTTCCGCATGGCGCAGCCGTTACCGCCGCTGGCAAACGGCGCAAACTATTCCCCGGCCGAGGTCATGGCAGCAGTCAGAACGTTGCATCTCGCCATCGAGATCCCCGACACACGCTACAGCGATTTCCTAACAATCGGCGCGCCGTCGATGATTGCCGATATGGCTTGCGCTGCGATGTGGGTGGTTGGGCCGGCGGTGACCACCGCGTGGCGCGACATCGATTTGTCACAGCACGACGTCACCGCATACAAAAATGGTGAGCTCGTCGCTAAAGGCAGCGGGGCCAATGTTCTGGGCGACCCACGCATCGCACTCACCTGGATCGCCAACGAGTTGTGTGCCTATGGTCCGGGATTGCAGGCGGGCGACTATGTAACAACCGGCACCTGCGTGGTGCCCGTGCCGATCACGCACGGCGATACGTTGCTGATGCAGTTTGGTGTGCTCGGCACTATCGCGGCAGGGTGCGCAATCGCGTAACGGCTACTTTTTCACGGGCGCTGCGTCATTCATTTTCTTGAGCTGCGCTAACCATTCGGTCCAGTCCATCGGTCCGGTCTCGAAACGCTTCTGGAGGTTGCCAAGAACGTTGCCCCACGCGCGCTCAAAGTACGCGTACGTCTTGTCCCATTCACCACCCTCGCCCCAGCCTGTGTGATGCAAGGTGACGCGTGTCGTCTTGTCGTCAATTGGCGCGAAACGCACGACGACGAACGTCCTCTGTGCACGCGCTTCGGGCAAACTGGGCGGCGCGTTCCAGTCAAACGAAACCATCTTTTTTGGCTGCACCGCGAGAAAGCGCATGTCGTCCGCGCCGCGCATTCCCGCTGGCGCGCCGGGGTTGATGTAAATCTGAAACGGGCCGCCCACTTTGGCGTCCACCACGGCATCTGGTGCGAAGAAGCTCACGATACCCTCGCGCGTCGTCCACGCTGCCCAGACCGCATCAAGCGTTGCAGCGACGACGATTTCCTTGTCGATTGCGCGCTCAGCAGCGAGCGTTGGAAACGCCGCCAGTAACACAGTTAAACAGCAGGCAAACAGTGTGGTGATGCGTTTCATGTTGCTCCTCACGAGGCTCCAACGAAGCTTTTTTGTTGAAACGAAGCGTAGCGCATCGGCGAGCGGCGAACGCTCATGTGGCACTAAGAAAACAAGAAAGGGTTTGACGTCATGCTCGGCGCTAGCCGCGGATCCAGACGGTGGCGCACTATGAGGCATGCCATCGCGACTGCGTTGAAAACGTTCCTGGATTCCCGCTTGAGGCGAGAATAACGCCGAGGTTCGACCATCTGGTAGCCCCGGAACCAGTGGCAATGTGAACTGTCCAAACATAGCCCACAGTTGTTGAAAGAAGAGGATGCCCTCATGAAAGCAATCCGCAATTTCCCCGCGTTGTCGGCTCTGTTCGCGCTGGTAGCAGGTTGCGTCGGCGTTGCGCCGCTTGCGCCCGGTGCCTCGCAAACAGAAGTGCGCGCGGCTTGGGGCGCGCCCACCGTGCGAACGAAAACGGCCGCTGGAGAGCGCTGGGTCTACGGCACCGGCCCCGAGGGCCGCACCGTCTGGCTGCTGGAATTTGACGCGGACGGGCGCATGGTCAGCCGCGCTCAGGGGCTGACGCTGGCGCGCGTGACGCAGGTGCGCAACGGACAAACACAGCCCGACGTAGAAGCGCTGATCGGGCCGTCGTACTGGACGTTGCGTTACCCCTTCAAACCCGAGGAGCTGGTGCATGTTTATCGCTTCAATGACATCATCACGCCGACCTGTTTTTATGTGGGCTATAACGCCTCGGGTGTGGTCACCAGCACCGGCATGCAGGAAGAAAATCGCGATCACTCCGGCTTTGGTATGACACGGCCCTGCTGATCGCGACTGCGCGCAGTCAGCGCAATTGGCGGCGAAGTTGGCACTAATCGCGCTTCTGCGAGAAAATAGGAGGTTAGCCCCTGAATTGCCGCCATGACCCTGCCTCGCCATCACCTCGAACTCTTGTCCCCTGCCCGCGATGCCGAGATCGGGCGCGAGGCTGTGCTCCATGGCGCGGATGCGGTGTACATCGGCGGGCCCGCGTTCGGTGCCCGCACTAAAGCGGATAACACGGTCGCCGACATCGCGGGTCTGACCGCGTTTGCGCATCGCTACGGCGCGCGCATATTTGTCACGGTCAATACCATCCTGCACGACAACGAGCTGGAGCCTGCACGGTGCTACATCCATGAGCTGTATGAAGCTGGTGTTGACGCGCTGATCGTGCAGGACATGGGCATTCTTGAGCTGGACATTCCGCCAATTGCGCTGCACGCATCGACGCAATGCGACATTCGCAGCGTCGAGAAAGCGAGGTTTTTGGGTGAGGTAGGGTTCTCGCAACTGGTGCTCGCGCGTGAACTGACGCTGCAACAAATCGCCCAAATGCGCGCCGCAGTGAACCCCGACGTGCCACTCGAATATTTCGTGCACGGGGCGCTGTGCGTTGCGTTCTCCGGCAACTGCTACATCAGCGAGGCGCACACCGGACGTAGCGCCAATCGTGGCTCCTGTTCGCAGGAATGCCGCCTGCCCTACACGCTTGAGGATTCGCAGGGCCGTGTCGTTGCGTTCGACAAACATCTGCTGTCGATGAAAGACAACAATCAGAGTGACAATCTGGCCGCACTGATTGACGCCGGGATTCGCAGCTTCAAGATTGAAGGCCGCTACAAGGATATGGGTTACGTGAAAAACGTGACGGCACATTACCGCAGGCTGATCGATGGCATATTGAATGAGCGACCGAGTCTGGCCGCCGCTTCCCATGGAAAGTGCACCTACACCTTCACGCCCGATCCCGACAAAACATTCAATCGCAGCAACACCGACTACTTCGCCACCGGTCGCAAGATGGACATCGGCGCGTTCGATGCGGTGGCCCACGTGGGACTCGCGTTGGGTGTGGTGACGCGCGTGGCGGCGCAGTGGTTTGAGATTGAAGACGCGGACGCGATGGCCAATGGTGACGGCCTGACGTGGATGCACAAGCGCGATGTCAAAGGCACGCAAGCTAACGTCGTCAAAAAAGCAGGCAACGTCTGGCGCATCACACCGAACGTCGCGATGCAGGAATTGCAAGGACTCATCGTCGGTACGCAAATCAGCCGCAACCGCGATCACGCGTGGGAGTTGACGCTCACAAAGAAATCCTCCGAGCGCCGTATTGACCTTGACATTCGATTCAGCGAAACGCCCACCGGTTTCGCATTGACGCTAGCCGATGAACACGGAGCCAGCGCCACAGCAACGATTGAGCACGTGCATGAATCTGCGCAAAACGAAGCGCGCGCCAATACCAGCCTGCGCGAAAATCTGGGCAAGCTCGGTAACACGATTTTTGTTGCGCGCGACGTCACAATCGAATGGTCACAACCGTGGTTTGTGCCCGCCTCTGCGATCAACGCACTTCGCCGTCAAGCAGTAGAAGAGTTCGAAAAAGTTCGTATCAAACGCATGCCCCAATGGACGCGCGCTGAAGCCTCCGTTCCGCCCACACAATATCCCGAGACGTCGTTAACGTACCTCGCCAACGTCTACAACCTTGCCGCGCGTGATTTCTACGCAAAGCACGGCGTCAAGCTGATTGCCGACGCTTACGAAGCACACACCGAAGCCAGTGAAGTGCCCGTCATGGTCACCAAACATTGCCTGCGCTGGTCGTTCAATCTCTGCCCGAAACAGGCGAAGGGCGTGCAAGGCGTTCAAGGCCAAGTGCGCGCTGAACCCATGATGCTCGTCAGCGGCAACGACCGCCTGACGCTCAAATTCGATTGCAAACCGTGCGAAATGCACGTCATGGGCAAGATGCGCCCGAACATTTTGCGCTCGCCACCGCCGTCTCTGGTGCCCGCACTATTGGGCGCGACGCCACTCAAGTTTTATGCGAAGCGACCTGTAGAAGTGCGCGCGTCGTAGCTTTCGGGAAGGCATCCCGTGCCCGCGAGACCGGAATAGTCAGGGTTCGGTGGGCGGAGGCTGCCCACCCTACGGTGCCACGGCATTCAAACCCTCACAAAATACGGCATCGCGCAAAGCACAACGCCAATCACCACCAGCCAAATCGTGCTCGGCACAAAGTACGGATAGACCATCAACACAATTCCGCAAACGAGCGGAACGGCACGCTTCTGCTTTCGACCGTAGATGAAAAAACCCATTCCGACTGAACTGAAAACGAGCCCCCAAAGCAGAAGTGCTTGATCCATTGCGGTGACCCGTGCAACTTAGGCGGAGGCCCGTCGATGCGCGCCCATGCGGCACGCGAGATTGAAGGCATTTTTTGTTGCGCCCACGTTGGCGATGCCCTGTCCCGCGATGTCGTAGGCCGTGCCGTGAGCGGGTGTGGTGACCGGGATCGGCAATCCGCCCTGCACGGTAACGCCACGCTCGAAACCCATTAGTTTCATCGCGATCTGGCCCTGATCGTGATACATGGTGACGATGCCATCGTAGTGACCATTTTTTGCACGCACGAAAATCGTGTCAGCGGGGAAAGGCCCATCCACCGCGACGCCGCGCGATTGCGCCAGCGCAACACCGGGTGCGATGATGTCGATCTCCTCAGTGCCGTAGTTACCGTTATCACCGTTATGCGGATTGAGACCGCACACGGCCACTCGCGGCGCAGCTTTGCCTGACGCCCTCAACGATTCGGTGATGAGACTTGCCGCGTTGGCTACCCCCTCGGGCGTGAGTAGTGCGCTCACGTCTTTGAGCGCGACGTGAGACGTCACGCGCGAAGTCCATAGCGTGTCGAGCACATTCAATTCCCCCGTATAAGTGTGGCAACCCAGCAGGTCTTCAAACCAGCGCAACTCGTCCTGTTGCTGCATGCCGCCCGCACGCAATGCGCTCTTGTTCAGCGGCGCAAAGCAAAGGGCGTCGGTCTTCCGAGCATGCGTCAGCTGCGCGCCGAGCGTCAGCATGTCGATCATGAATTTGCCGTTGGTCGCCGCGGCACGAGCGCGCGCGAAAGCGGGCGTATCGATGCCATCCCACGCGAGCAACACGGGGCCCGCGAAGTCGCGAGTACCGATGTCGCTTTGCTCGACAGTGGCGAAATTGAGCGAGACACCCGCCGCCTGTTCCGCTTCCGCCATCGACGCCCGGTTGCCAATCACGAAAATATTGGCCTGCTGCGCGACGGTGCCATCTGCGAGCAGCTTCGCGACCAGTTCAGGACCGACTCCTGCTGGGTCACCGATCACCAGAGCGATGTTGGGCTTCATCAGTCGAGCTTCACATTCGCGTCACGGATGAGCTTACCAAACCGATCAAACTCGGCTTTATTCAGTGCGGCGAACTGTTCAACCGTCATACCCGCGGGTTCGCCACCAAGGCCGCGCAAACGCGTTTGCACATCGGGCAGGCGCAGGATTTTGTTGGTCTCATCAACCAGTCGCGCGACCACGTCCTTCGGCGTTCCGGTCGTCACAAAAAGTCCGTACCAGGTCGTCATCTCAAAGCCTGGTATGCCCGCCTCAGCCAACGTCGGTACGTCGGGCAATTCTGCCGACCGCTTGGCTGAGGTCACCGCAAGTGGCTTCAGTTTGCCCGCCCTGATCTGCCCCATCGCCGACGAAGTGGTGTCGAACATCACTTGAACGCTGCCAGCGATCAGATCAAGGTGCGCCTGACTGCTACCTTTGTATGGCACATGCGTCATCTTGACGCCGGTGGCGAGCTTGAAGCCCTCTCCCGCGAGATGCTGCGTGCTACCAACACCAGACGAGGCATAAGTAAACGTGTTCGGCTTAGCGTTCATCATCGCCACGAGATCTTTCGCATCCTTCGCGCCGACCTGCTGGTTGATGACGAGCACGTTGGGCACGGTGACAATCAGCGCGATGGGTGTCAAATCCCTGATCGGGTCGAAGCTGAGTTTGATCAGATGCGGTGCGATCGCCTGTCCGGTGTTGGTGGCGACGAGCAAGGTGTAGCCGTCGGGCGCGGCCTTCGCAGTGACATCTGCGGCGATGGTGTTCGATGCGCCGGGTCGGTTCTCGACAACGAATGCCTCCTTGAACACCGCTCCGAATTTCTCGGCAAGCATGCGTGCGACGATGTCGGTGCCACCGCCAGCGGACGCGCCGACCATGATTCGCACGGGTTTGGTCGGGTAAGCGGTCTGAGCGCTGGCGATGCCCAGAGTTAGCACGATGCTGATACTGGCTGCGATGCGGATAAATATTAGTGAACGTTTCATGCGTCCTCCGTGAATGTTGATTTTTTAGCGACGCTGCTTGAGAGCTTGCCTACGGCGCTAGTGGCGCAATCAGGGCCCCTTTGATGCCATGCCGCTCCAGCGCATTCGCTACAAATCCAGTTGCTTTTAAATCCTCGATAAACGCTTTGAGAAAGTCCGATGCACCTGCGCGAGCAACGGGCATCGCCAGCGCCTGATTGATCACCATAAAACGACCGGGCAGCAACCGCACGCCACCGACGCGCGCCGCGTCCGCTTGCAGTTGCTGTTTGACCCCCGCAGCGACTTCAAGATTTTGTTTCAACATTTCATCCGTAACAAGTGGTGATGTCGCCGCGCGAACCAGCGTCGCATTTTTGATCTCACGCGTAAGGTAGAGGTCATAGGCACTACCGCCACCGACAACGACGCGTGTTCCGGATCGGTCAACTTCAGCGTTATCGCGCAGCGGCGAGTTGTCACGCACGAGATATGCCCCTTCGATGATCACGTACGGCGCGGTATAAAGAGTCGTCGTCGCACGCACTGGATCGATGGCAACAAACGCAATCGCGACTTCGTTTGCGCTCACCGCATCGACCACTTTGCCCGCCGACGTAAAAGTCACAAGTTCAACGGGCATGTTCACACGGCGGCCGAGTTCACGTGCGATGTCGACTGACACGCCAAACGGCTCACCGGTTTGCGCGTTCTTGTTCGCAAGGATCGGGTTGCCAAAATTGATCGCGGCGCGCAGCGTGCCGTTTGGAGCGAGTGCGCGAACTACTTCAGTGGTGGGTGAGGCAATTTTTGATGGCATAGTGCTGACGCATCCCGTTAACCCTGTCGCGGAAAAAATCACCCAAGCGGCGCAAATAGTGACTAAATATTTCACAACAATTTCCCGGCGAATCGAAGGTTTATTGGACGACTGATCACGGTGGTGAATCACTCCACTTTGCCGATACGCTGCACCACATCGGCCATCTTTTTCGCATCAATGTCCCAGTATGCACGGAACGCTGGAGCGTCGAGGTAGGCGAGCGGTGTTTGAAGTGTGATGAATGTCTGCTTGAATGCGGGATCATCCTGCATGTCGCGCGAAGCCTTACGCAGCGCATTGACAATAGGTTCAGGCGTGCCGCTCGGCGCAAATAACCCCGCCCACTGCGCAAATTCAACGCTCACACCCAGCTCCCGCAGCGTTGGCACATCAGGTAGCGCAGGATGCCGTTCCGGCCCCCAGTTCGCGAGCACGCGCAGCTTGCCTGCTTTCACATGCTGCACCACCGTCGATGGCCCTGAAGCGACCGCATCCAGCGACCCACCGAGCAGCGCCGTCACCGCAGGTGCCGCACCGGTGAACGGCACATGCGTGAAGCTCGCGCCCGACGCCGAGCCCAGCATCTCCATCGGCACATGCATGGTGCTGTAGTTTCCGGACGATCCGTAGTTGATCTTCTTCGGGTTGGCTTTGGCGTAGGCGATAAAGTCCGCGTATTTTTTCCACTGCGATTCTGTTCGCACCGCCAGCACCACCGGATCGGCGGTGAAGCGCGCAATCGGCGTCAGTTGATCGAGCGTAAACAGCGGCGCTCGACCCAGCACTTTGTCGGCTTCGGGGATGATAGAAATCGATGACAACGCGAGAAGTAATGTGTACCCGTCCGCCTTCGCCTTGGCGACCTGCGCCATACCGATGCCGCCGCCTGCGCCTTGCTTGTTCTCGATGATGACGGGCTGCCCAACCTGCTTGCTCAGAGCCTGCGCCACGGGCCGTGCCACGTTGTCGGCGACACCACCAGGCGGGAACGGTACGATCAGGGTGATCGGGCGGCCGGGGTAATCCTGCGCAGCCGCCGACAGGGCGAGTGCTGCAAGGCAGATTCCGGCGAACTTTCGGAAGATTGGAACGATCAGAATCATGACGCATGCCTTCACTGCAATGACTCAGTGCGTTATAGCCCATCAACGGCAATGTTTTGGTACGGAAACTCATTTTGATGTCACCGACTGAAGACATTGGAACGTTTGCCAGATAACGGTGTAAATTTGCGTGCATTAGACGGCTCGTGATTAGCAAGCTGCCTCAGCTTGTCGTCATTCTCGCCACAAGCGGGAATCCAGAAAGGTTGCGAACAACGCCGCGTTTGCAGGCCTCATAGTGCGCCCCATCTGGATCCCCGGCTAGCGCCGAGGATGACGCCAAAAAATTGGGACTCCTGAGGCAGCTTGCTAATCGGGAGACGGCTTTAGCCGTTATAGCAAGGCAAGACAGCATGGGAATTGGATTTGAAATTGACTGAACACGTTAGCAAAAGTAACCGCGCATTGGCAGTCGCGGCGACCATCGGTTTGGCGATTCTCGCGCTCCCCCGTGCACCGGTGCAGGCGCTGGACATAGGCAACGCTGCGCCCACCTTTTCGCTGTCCAGCAACCGTGGCAAGCTTGATTCCGCGAGCCTTAAGGGCATGCTCGTTTACGTCGATTTCTGGGCGTCCTGGTGTGTCCCGTGCAAGCAGTCGTTCCCGTGGATGAACGAGATGCAGGCGAAGTACGCTGATCGCGGCTTGCATGTGCTTGCGATCAATGTCGACGCCAGGACTGCCGACGCGGAAAAGTTTTTGCTACAGGTGCCCGCCAAATTTCAAGTCGCGTTCGACGCCGAGGGCGTTACGCCCAAACAGTTCTCCGTCAAAGCCATGCCCAGTTCGTATCTGGTTGACGGCGAGGGGCGCATCGTCTATACACACTCTGGCTTTCGCGAGAGCGACAAAAATTCAATCGAAGCGGCCATCGTTGCTGCGCTCGACAACATGAAGAAGCGACCCGTCCGATAATGATCAAAAACACCCTGAACCGCGTCATCTTTTTGGCCGCCATTTCCTGCGTGATTAGCGGCTGCGCGATGCAACCGCCGCAGGCGTGGGAAAAGGGAAATCTGGCGCGCAAGGAGATGACGATGGAGGCCGACCCGCTGGATCAGGCGTTCACCCAGCACGTTTATTTCAGCAAGGAAAGTGCGTCGGGCGGCTATGGTGTGGGAGGCGGCGGCTGTGGCTGCAACTAGACCCGCTTTCGCAGCCAGGCGTCCCGGTGTAATCACGTTGGCGGCACTGGCGCTTCCGGGCGTGATGGTACCGGCTGCACATGCAGAAAGCGCGCCTGATGAAGGCGTCGTTACGCTTAAGCTGCAGGCGTACAAGGACTCGCAGCCGGGCCTTGAGCGGATCAAAGTCATTGCGCCGTCGGTTCATGTTTTGTTGCCGATTGCCGGTGCGTGGTCGGTGGAAGCGACTGCCGTGCAGGACAATATTTCCGGTGCATCCCCGCGCTGGCACACGAGCATTTCGGGCGCTTCGCACATGCAGGATCGACGCACCGCGACCGACGTCAAACTCACGCGCTATTTTGATCGGGCAGCCGTCGGCCTGCGCTACGCCTATTCTGACGAAAATGACTACCGCTCAAACGCTGTGGCACTCGACGCACGGTTCACAAGCGCTGACAACAATACGACGTTTGCGGCGGGCTTGGCGATGTCGCGCGATTTCATCAATCCAATCAACGAGCTGGTCGTCAACGAGCACAAAGAAGTGACCGAAGGCATGATCGGCGTCACCCAGGCACTCAGCAAAAACGATCTGGCACAGCTGAACCTGACTCACGTTCGCGGACGCGGTTATTTCAACGATCCGTACAAGCTCGTCGATCAACGTCCACGCAACAAAAACCAGACGATTGCGCTCATACGCTGGAACCATTTCTTTGAAGAAAACAGTACGACGCTACGCAGCAGTTATCGTTTTTACAACGACAGCTTTGGCACTCAGGCGCACACGGCGGCGGTGGAATGGGTGATACCGTTGAGCGAGCGATTCTTGATTACGCCCACCGCGCGTTACTACACGCAGCGGAAGGCATCGTTCTATTTCGATCCTGTTTACGATCCTGAAATTGGCGAGCCTTACCCGGTTGGCTACTCTGAGTCACCGCCGAAATATTATTCAGCCGACGCACGATTGTCTTCGTACGGAGCGCTCACGGTGGGAACCAAATTTGAATGGCGAATCGACAAACTCTGGAGTGTGGACGTGAAGTATGAGCTGTACCAACAGCGCTCCGCGTGGCGATTGGGCGGCGGCGGCTCGCCGGGTCTGGCGACCTTCACCGCACAGTTTGCGCAAATCGGAATGAGTCGGCGCTTTTAGCCGCGTGCGTTGCAAGTGCCTTGGCTGAGATCGACACCGCTGCCTTCGAATTTTCGGCGATGGCCAGTCCGTGCGAGATACGGCTGGCGGGATTGTCGTTAGCCGACGCAGAGCCTCTAGCCGACGCGGCAATCGCTGAAATTCGTCGCATCGAAGCAAAGTATTCACGCTATCGCCAGAGCAGCCTTCTCTCGCAAATTAATGCGGCAGCAGGACACGCCAACGCAGGCATTGAAGTCGATGACGAGACCGCAGAATTGCTTAATTTCGCGGCGAATCTGTTTGCACTGAGCGACGGCCTGTTTGACTGCACTTCGGGTGCGTTGCGACGGGCGTGGGATTTCAATAGCGCGCATTTGCCGGACGCGGCAACACTCGATGCAATGCTGCCGCTTGTAGGCTGGCAACACGTCGCGTGGGATGGCAAAAAAATTGCGCTGACCCGCACCGGCATGGAACTTGACTTCGGCGGTTTCGGCAAAGAGTACGCCGTTGATCGTGCCGCGACTCTGCTCGAAGCACGCGGCGTCAAGCACGGCCTCGTCAATCTCGGTGGCGATGTGCGCGCCGTCGGCCCACAAGGAAATGGCGAGCCGTGGCAGATCGGAATTCGCGATCCGCGCGCGCCTGCCACCGAGCCGAATCGTTGTTTCGCCAGCCTGCCGCTGATTCACGGGGCTATCGCCACCAGCGGTGATTACGAGCGCTTTATAGAGATCGATGGAAAGCGTTACTGCCACATCCTCAATCCGAAAACGGGCTGGCCGGTATCGCACTGGCGCTCGGTGAGTGTGGTCGGCACGGTCTGCGTGCTGGCCGGCGCGCTGGCCACCATCGCGATGCTCAAAGGCGTGGAGGCTGGAGATTTTCTGGAAACCGAAGGCGTGAGCTATTTGCTCCACGATGCTGCTGGCGGCGTTCAGAGCCGCGACGGCGACTAAAATCGCCATTCAGCTTTCTTCTGATCTCCCCGTCGCATCGGGGCTAATGACCATAAACATAACAAGTCGACTTCATAGTATATGAGACGCCAACCCGGTTAAAATGGTCGATTCATCAAAAAGCTGATAAAATTTTCGATACGTGCCCGACGTCACATTCCAGCTCATCAACACCGACGTTGCGTCGGCTGTCGCGAAAGTAGCTCAGCCATTTGCTTCAACTGCGGAACCCATAACTGTCGTCCGTCGCCGCAGTCGCAGCGTTAATGTCGCAAAACGCTAAACTGCCCCGTCTTTTCCATGAGGCAGGCACAACGATTGTTGTCGCCAGAAGAAATTTTTGAGGAAAACATGAAACCTATCGCGCAGCTTTTAGTCGCTTGGTTGGCCCTTGCGGGCGCAGCCTTCGCGCAAATGCCCAAGCTCGACACTGCGCCCGGCAAATGGGCCTACAGCACGCGCACCGAGATCCCCGGCATGGGCAGCATTCCGATGAGCTTTGAGCAATGCGTGACGCAAAAAGATATCGATGAAGGCAGGAATCTTTCCGCGCAAAAAGACGCGGGTATGGACTGCAAATATTCGAATTTGAAGCAGACCGGTCAGCGTTATCAGTTCACCGCCACCTGCGTAAGCAAGGACATGCCGGAGCCGATGGTCATGACCTACGACATGACCGCGTCGCCAACGCAATTCGATTCCAAAATGACCATGACTGGCGGCAACACCAAGGCCATGGGCGGCAAGATGAACATGAGCATGAGCGCCAAGCGAACCGGCGGATGCTAGGCCCGCACTGGCGTCCTCGCTCGGCACTTGCGATCACGGCGCTCTCGTTGGCCACGCTCGCCACGGCGACCAACGCGCAAACCCCGGGCGAGTGGCGCTACACCATCGTCACCGATCAGCGCCTGATCCCCGCAGACATGAAGGTTAACTTTCCGTCCGTCACCTTCTCAGCATGCCGAACCGCTGAGGACTTCGCCAGCGGACGCGCCTTTGCCCTGCAAACCCTGGCCAGCAGCGCGGCGCGCTGCCCGAGCGGGGGCTTTACGCGCAGCAGAGCGTCCGGCACCGACAGCAGGGGTGATTCGCTGTCGTTCGTCTACGCGTGCGATGGCGGAAAGACGCTGTCCGGCATCGCTAGCGGTCGCGTGCAGGCCACACGTTTCAGCATCAATCTGGAATCGCGCTACTCCCCACCCGTGGGTGGGGTAGATGTGGTCAAACAGACGATGGCGGCAAGTCGCGTGGGTGTGTGTAAAGTGCGTCCTGACGCCAACTTGATGCCGGTCAATTAGCAGGCGTTGGCGTATTTTTGTAAGGCAGTAAAACCTTTCTGCGACTATGCTCGTAGCTTGTGCGCAATCTGCGCAAACTGCCGCAGCATTTGCCCGGAGCCGCCTTGACCGAAATCACCCTGATCGCCCTCACGTTGTTGCTCGCCTACAGCAACGGTGCCAACGACAATTTCAAAGGCGTCGCCACGCTGTATGGCAGTGCCGTGCTGACGTATCGGCAGGCGCGTTGGCTATCGACAGGTGCCACCATCGGTGGCGCTGTGGCTGCGGTCGCGCTGGCAGAGGCGTTGCTCAAAACATTCTCGGGTCGCGGGCTGGTTCCGAACGCGATTCTCAGTGACCCCGCATTTGCAGCGTCGGTCGCGCTCGCTGCGGGGGCCACGGTGGCGCTCGCCACGCGCATGGGTATGCCGATCTCGACGACCCATGCGTTAGTCGGTGGCCTGATCGGTGCCGGTATCGTTGCGGCGGGCTCTGAGCTTAATTTGGGTGCAGTGATGCAGCAGTTTGTTGCGCCCCTGTTACTGGGACCGGTTGTGGCCTTTTTCGCCGCCGCCGCGCTGGCGGCAGTGCAACGGCGATTCTGGGCAACGCCGCTGCTGACTACGGTCGGCCAGACAGACGAAGCCTGCGCGTGCGTGAGTGTGCCGGAAGCCGTCATGATTCCGGTTTCGCGTATTTCAGGCACAACCCCCGGCAACCTGGTCGCGACGATGTCCGTGGTCACGGCGGTCACGGCGGTGACGTTGGGCACGACGGGTGGTGATTGCGCACCGATGGTCGCTGACGGTAAATCCGTCGTGATCACCCCCTCGCGTGCCGTCAATGCCGCCCACATCGTGAGCGGTGCCAGCGTCTGCTTCGCGCGCGGGCTTAACGATGCACCAAAAATCGCGGCATTGCTGTTGGTCGTGAAGAGCGTCGGCGGATCGCTTTCAATCACCGGCGTCGCGCTGGCGATGGCGCTGGGTGGTTTTCTGCATTCACGCCGCGTCGCCGAGACCCTTAGCTACAAGATCATTGCGCTGGAGCCCAAAGGCTCGTTCCTTGCGAACCTGTGCACTGCGGGCCTGGTGATCATGGCCAGCAAATACGGCTTGCCGCTGTCGACGACACACGTCTCGGTCGGTGCGATCTCAGGACTCTCTGTCGGTGGTTCCAAAATCTCGTCAACTACACTTAGACAAATCCTGTTGGCCTGGGTCGCCACGCTGCCGTGCGCAGCGGCGATTGGCCTCATTGCTTACGCCCTGCTCTCACATTTGATGCACTAATTCATGAACGACATCGTCAACCCAAGCTATCTTCGAACGACGCAAGACGTTTACCGCGAAGCCGCGTTAAATCCGGACATTGGCCTCTGCTGCACGACCACGCCGATCTGGCAGCTGCCGGAACTCTCGATTCCGAAAAAGATGCTGGAGATGAATTACGGCTGCGGCAGCACCGTGCATCCGCGCGACTTGATCGGTGCGCCGACGGTGCTCTACGTGGGCATTGGCGGCGGCATGGAGTTGTTGCAGTTCTCGTATTTCAGCCGTCGTGCCGGGGCTGTGATCGGCCTTGATGTGGTCGATGAAATGATCACTGCCTGTCGCGAAAATTTGCAAAAGGCGGAAGCGGAAAACGCGTGGTTCAAGCGCGATTTCGTTGACTTGCGACGGGGGGATGCGCTGAACCTGCCGATAGCGGATTCAAGCATCGACGTTGCTGCCCAAAACTGCCTGTTCAACATCTTCCACGAGGCAGACTTGACGCAGGCGCTAGCCGAGATGTATCGCGTGTTGAAGCCGCACGGTCGCCTGATCCTGTCCGACCCGACGTGCGAGCAAACCATGCCCGCTGCGATGAAGGCCGATGAGCGGCTGCGCGCGCTGTGCCTGACCGGCGCCATTCCGATGCAGGACTACATCAAGCGACTCACGGATGTGGGCTTCGGCACGATTGAAGTGCGTGCAAAACGTCCCTACCGCGTGCTCGCGCCGGGTCAATATGCTACCGACACGTTACTCGTCATTGAGAGCGTTGAAATCTGCGCGATCAAGGCTCCGATGCCCGCCGATGGCCCCTGTGTGTTCACCGGCAAGAGCGCGATTTATTACGGCGACGCCGTGATCTTCGACGACGGCAAAGGCCACGTCATGACGCCCAATCAACCGCTCGCCGTGTGTGACAAAACGGCAGGCGCGTTGGTGAAATTAGGGCGGAACGATCTGTATGTTTCCGAATCAACTTATCACTACGATGGTGGCGGCTGCTGCTGATGAATTGTCATGTTGAGCAACGCGAAACATCACGTGACACCGCGTCCAACTCCGTGGAGAATGCGTAGAACTGCAACGTCATCCTTTGCTTCGCGAAGGATGACAGTCACTTAGGCTGGGTTGATAAACCCGGCAATCACGCCGCGCCACGAGTGCCGGGTTGACCGATCCAGCCTACATTTTCTGACTGAAAAATACCATGCACGCCGTACTCCCCCGCCTCGACGCTCACCGCACCAGCTTCCCCAAATTGCGCCGCCGTAGCGTCAGCACGTTGCAGGTGAATCTGGGCTACAAGTGCAATCAATCCTGCGTGCACTGCCACGTCGCCGCGAGCCCGCAGCGCACGGAGATGATGGATTCTGAGACGGTTGATCTGGTGATCGACTACCTCAGGCACTCGGGCGCGAAAACGCTTGATCTAACGGGCGGCGCGCCTGAGTTAAACGTTTATTTCCGGGCGCTGGTTGTTGAGGCTCGCACACTCGGCGTCAAAGTGATTGATCGTTGCAACTTGACGATTTTGTTCGAGCCCGGACAAGAAACGCTGGCGCAATTTCTCGCTGACAATGAAGTCGCGATTACCGCATCGCTGCCCTGCTACTCGGTCGAAAATGTCGATAAACAACGCGGTAACGGCGTGTTTGACCAAAGCATCCGCGCGCTGCAATGGTTGAATTCGCTGGGATACGGCGACGGATGTAGCGCGCACGAATTGAACCTCGTCTACAACCCGCAAGGCGCGGTGTTGCCACCGGGACAGGTCGGACTTCAGGCAGACTATAAACGCGTGCTCGGCGAGAGCTTCGGCATTCGCTTCAATCACCTTTTTGCCATCGCCAATATGCCGATTCAGCGCTTCGGTTCGACGCTGATTTCCAAGGGTACGTTTGACAGTTATATGGGCGTGCTCATGGCTGCGCATCGGGACGCAAATCTCGATGGCGTGATGTGCCGCGATCAGGTCAGTATTGACTGGCAGGGCTATCTCTACGACTGCGATTTCAACCAGATGCTGGGGCTGGCGACGAAGACGGACGGACGCGCGAAATCGCATTTGAAAGACCTGCTTGCTGCTGCGCCTGATGCGCTCAATGATGGGCCGATTATCGTGCGCGATCATTGTTACGGTTGCACGGCCGGGCAAGGCAGTTCGTGTGGTGGTGCGCTGGTCTAGTCTCGACGCGAAGCCTTTTCAGGAGCGGCTTGCCGCGACCCAAATAGGAGATATATTGCCGATGGCTGTTCGCCGACCCGCTGGATCGCGACAAGCCACGCCTGCAAGAACTGTCCCATCGCGTTGAAACTCTCGATCATCATCCCCGTCCTCAACGAAGCCACGAACATGTCGGCATCGCTTTTTGCGCTGCAACCGATACGTGAGCGTGGTACCGAAGTTATTGTGGTTGACGGCGGCAGTAGCGACGACACAGTCGCGCTGGCGCGCACGCATTGCGATCACACGATCACGTCCCCGCCCGGCCGCGCAATGCAGCAGAATGCTGGCGCGCAAATCGCTACAGGCGACGCACTGCTTTTCCTGCACATTGACAGCGAACTACCCGATAGCGTTGACGTGCTTATCAACGCAGCATTGTCGCGAGATGACGCTGCGTGGGGGCGGTTCGACGTCACGCTTGGCATCGATGGCGACCAACCACATTCGATGCTAAAAATCATCGCCGCGATGATGAATTTTCGCTCGCGAATGACCGGTATCGCGACTGGCGACCAATGCATATTCGTACGCAAATCGGTGTTTGATGCGGTTGGCGGGTTTCCGAAAATTCCACTCATGGAAGACATCGCGCTCTCTAAAGCACTGAAGAAAATTTCCGCGCCCGCGTGCTTGTGTGAGCGCGTCACCACCTCCGCGCGACGCTGGCAAAAGCACGGCGTCTGGCGCACGATGATGCTGATGTGGTGGCTGCGCTTTGCGTATTGGGTTGGTGTATCGCCGAGGCAGTTGGCAACATGGTATCGATAAATTTTGTGTCCCGTTGACCCATTCCACATCGCGATCTTTTGCAAAGCGCCCGTCGTGGGCAGAGTAAAAACGCGGCTCATTCCGGCATTTGGTGCAGAAGGCGCTAAAGACATTTACGTGCAACTCGCCGAGCGCACGCTGGCGACGGTGCGCGATACATGTCACGCCCACAACACAAGCGCCTCGCTATGGGTCGCTGACGACGTCGCAAACGAAACCTTGCTTCAGTGGAGCAATGAATTCAATTTCCCGACACACCTGCAAGTTGGTGCAGACCTCGGTGCACGCATGCTCCATTGCCTGCAAACGATGCACGGCGAGCACGAGCGTGCGACCGCCGACCGCAAGCCTGTGTTGTTGATCGGCACCGACTGCCCCGCCTTCACCCGCGAACACTTGCTGCGCGCCGCGAAAGCGCTAACCGCCTCCTGCGCCTGGGTGTTCACCCCGTCCGAAGACGGTGGCTACGTGCTCGTCGGCAGCAATGCACCGCAGGCAGAGCCGTTCACTGACATCGCCTGGAGCACAAGCGACGTCATGATGCAAACACGCGCCGCGCTTTCCGCGATGAACCTGACGTGGGCCGAATTGGACGCGCTATGGGACGTCGATGTCGCTGCCGATGTTTGGCGCGCTGAGTGCAACAATTATTTGCTGAAAACAAGCTTGAATATCAGCTGACAAGGAAGTTGTCTGCTGTTCGACTACGCACCTCTAATAATTCATTTTTCGGGATGCAGCGTTAGGAGCCCGGAGCGCAGCAACCGTAACGTACGACCTGGTACGTGAGCTCATTTGGCAAAAGCGCGAGCACCGCGCGACGACACAATGCGCCGCACAAATGAATCATTAGAGGTGCCGTATTACTCAGGTTGGCAACGAGCCCCCGCTCAACCTGAACCTCCCGAAAGTACGCTTTTACCGTGAGCTACCACTTTTTTTAAAAAGCTGACAACTTTCCGGCACCTCTCGCGGCCTATCGGACGTTGCAATCGACGACTGCAAATTGACCGTAGCAGTCGATTTTTCGCTGCGACGCCCAAAGTCCGACAGGCTGCTAGCGCAAGACGGGTAAACCGCTGGAGAGCTACGGTGTCTCGCTACGCACCGGCATGATGTGAATGCCTTTCGGGTCGAATTGAAGGAACACGATACTGCCGGACTCGATGCCCCATTGATGCACTTGCCGGGTCGTGACATCGAGATTGAGCAATGCGTTGGGACGTATGTTTAGCTGACAAACGAGGGTGGTGATTTCGCCAAGCTGACGCAGCCGATTAACGGTACAGGGGATCACGTTCGGTCGGTCAGGATGCAGCCTGTTCAACTGCACATGTTCACCGGCGATCACCCAGCGCACAGCAGCACCGTCGTCAAGACGCCCCTTGTCCACCGTTTGCAGTTCCACGCCGTCCACTGCAACACCCCAACGCAATCGCCCATTCGGCGCACCGTCACTCGCCTTGAGAAACACGCCAGAATGAATATCGCGCAAGCCCACCAGCGCGGCAACGCGGGCATTGCGCGGGCGCGACAGTACGCGCTCGGGTGTACCGTCCTGCAGCGTCTCGCCACGCTCCAGAATGCACATGCGGTCTGCCAGCACGCGCGCTTCGCGCAGATCATGCGTGACCATCACAATCGGCAATCGCACGGTTTCGCGCAGTTTGATCAGTTCGTCATAGAGCGCATGTCTCGTCGGTTGATCGACTGCGGAAAATGGCTCGTCAAGCAGCAATAATTTCGGTCTTCGCGCGAGCGCGCGAGCGAGCGCAACACGCTGCCGTTGACCGCCTGACAACTCATGCGGACGCCGTGACGCGAGCCCGTCCAGTTGCATGTCGGCGAACAATTGCAACGCATTGTCTGGCGCTTCGTTACGCGGCAACGCGAGCTTCACGTTGTCGAGCGCAGAGAGATGCGGGAACAGTGCGTAATGCTGAAACACAAAGCCGATTGGGCGCTGCTCTGCAGGAACATTGACCGCGTTTTCCGTATCAAGCCACGTGTCCGAATTGAGAGTAATTTTTCCGCTTGCGATCTTGAGCAAACCCGCGATAGCGCGCAGCGCGCTGGTCTTGCCGCTGCCCGATGGTCCGACCAAAGCGAGCAACTCGCCGGGAGCGCAGTTAAGCTGGACGTTGAGCGGAATCGGGCCGTTTTGTTCGAGCGTGACAGTCAGCATGAGCGGTTCAATTTCGTTGCTGCACCGAACCGATGCCGCGTGATCGCGACAACCACGACGTCGCGAGCAGAGTCGCCATCGAGATCAACAACAGCGTCGCCGACATCACTCCCGCCGCTTGCAAATCGAAACTTTGCACCTTGTCGTAGATCGAAATTGCGATGGTTTTGGTCTCGCCGGGAATGCTGCCACCGACCATCAGGACTACGCCAAATTCACCGAGCGTATGGGCTGCCGTCATGATTAAGCCCGACAAAATTCCGCGCCATGCCAGAGGCAATTCGACGTTCCAGAGCGTGCGCCACCTTGACAAACCACAGGTCCGCGCCGCGTCGAACAAGTCCTGCGGAATCGCCTCGAACGCGCGCTGAATGGGCATCATCGCAAAGGGAATATTGAAGATAAGACTCGCCAGCAATAGCCCGGAAAACGAGAATGCCAACGTATGCCCAGTCCACTGTTGATACAGGCTTCCGAGCGGCGACGCGCCACCCATCGTCACCAGCAGGTAGTAGCCGAGCACCGTGGGTGGCAGCACCAGCGGCAGCGCGAGTGCGGCCTCGACAAAGGGCTTGAGGCGGTGGTTACTCGTTGCCAGCCAACGCCCGACGGCAATGCTCAGAGGAATCAAAATCAGTGCCGTGGCCAACGACAGGTAAGCCGACAGTCGAAGTGCGCTCCAATCCATACGCAACCCTTTGTGTTACCGGTTACCGGGGAGATTCGGTGGGCAACACAAAACCGTAGCGCTTGAACGCGTCGCGCGCCGCGGGCGCTTGCATGTACGCGTAAAACTCGCGCGCTCTGTCGCTCGCGTTCTTCAAAAGCACCATGCGCTGCCGCAGTGGCGCATGCATCGATTCGGGAATCAGCACGTAATTGCCAGCGTTGCCAATCACCGGTGCAAGCGCCTGAGAATAGGCAAAGACACCACCGTCCGTCGAGCCAGAAAGCGCAAATTGTGCTGCCTGCGAAACGTTTTCACCCAGCACGAGTTTGGGCTCAATCTGGCTCCAGATGTCCGCGCGCTTGAGCGCCTCCATCGCCGCGCGACCGTACGGAGCATGCGCTGGGTTGGCGATCGCAAATTTTTTCAGGCGACCATCGCGCAACGCACGGCGCAGGTCGGTCATCTGGTCATCGACCTTCAGCGCTGAGTTTTTCGGCGCGAACAGTACGATGCGCCCAGTGGCGTACAGCGCCCCGCGATCCACCGTCAGTTTCTTTTCTGCCAGTCTGAAGATTAAGTCCTCATCGGCCGACATGAAAATTTCAAACGGTGCATCCTGCGAAATCTGTTGGTAGAAATTACCTGACGAGCCGTAGGTGATGCGAACCGATTTTCCGGTTTGTTTCTGGTACGTGGCGGCGATCTCGTCGAGCGCGAATTTGAGGTCGGACGCAGCGGCAATCGTCGGTCCGGTCGGCGCTGGCGTTGCTGACGCCCACAGGCATAGCATTGATCCCGTGATCGCCGCCGCAAAGCGCCGCTTGAGCGCATCACCGATGAAACTCGCGAACCCATTTTTCTCGTACATAGCGAACAATATAGTCGTAAGCTTCAATGCATGACGGGCATCGAACACGCAGCGCAAAAAAAAGGATGGACATGTCAGGCACGCCGGTAACGATAAACAAGCATTTCGACGTCTGGCCAAAACGCCTGCCGAAGGATTTGTGCACACCCGACACCACGCTGTGGGCGAACCTTGACATTACGGTCAGGCGCTACCCGGACCGACCGGCGTTTGTGTTTTGTGATCGGGTGCTGACGTTTCGCGAACTCAACGCGCGCGTTGAGGCGTTGGCGGGCTGGTTGCAGAAAGTCGCGGGGGTCGTCAGGGGTGATCGGGTGGCGCTCTGCATGCAGAACTCGCCGCAATTTGTGATCGGCTACTACGCCATTTTGCGCGCTGACGCGGTGGTGGTGCCTGTCAATCCGATGAACAAAGCCGCCGAGTTGACACACTACATCACCGACCCTGCGGCACGCGTCGCCATTGTCGGCAGCGACCTCGCAGCACTCTGGGTTGCAGCCAATGACGAAGTGGTCGCAAGCGCGCCTAACGTGGGGCTGCATCATCTGCTGGTCACGCGCTATTCTGACGAAATGACCGAGTGTCGCTTGCCCGATGTTGGCATCCCAGACGCATGGCGTGGCTGGCTTGATCTACAGGTCGATCTGCCTGCCTATGGAACGCACTGGCGCGACGCGATGGTCACCCCTCACCAAGCCGATGCGCCAACCGCCGAACCCGACGATCTGGCCGTGCTGCCCTACACCTCGGGCACCACTGGACTGCCCAAAGGCTGCATGCACACGCACCGCACCATCATGCACAACGTGGTTGCAGGTGCGCTGTGGGGCGATGGCTCAGCCGAATCGGTCAGTCTCGCCGTGGTTCCGATGTTTCACATCACGGGCATGCTCTACGGCCTGCATCTGCCGATTTATCTCGGCTCCTGCGCGGTCATCATGCCGCGCTGGGATCGCGACCTGGCGGGGCGGTTGATCTCGCGCTATCGCGTGAATAGCTGGACGATGGTACCGACGATGATTATCGACCTGCTGGGCAGCCCGAACGTCGCCAACTACGACCTCACAAGTCTCGCCTACATCGGTGGTGGTGGCGCAGCGATGCCGCAAGCGGTCGCCGAGAATCTCTGGCAGCAATTTGGTCTTCGCTTCGTGGAAGGCTACGGCCTCACCGAAACCGCCGCGCCGTCACATTCCAACCCGCCGGATAACCCGAAACAGCAATGCCTTGGCGTGCCCTATGTCGGCGTCGATTCACGCGTGGTGAACCCGGACACACTCGCGCCGTGTGACATCGGCGAATCCGGCGAAATCCTGATCCACGGCCCGCAGGTGTTCAAAGGCTACTGGCAAAACCGCGCGGCGACGGAGGCTGCGTTCGTCGAAATCGACGGCAAATCCTTCTTCCGCTCCGGCGACATGGGTCGCGTCGATGAGGATGGTTATTTCTTCATGACCGATCGGCTGAAACGCATGATCAACGCGAGCGGATTCAAGGTCTGGCCCGCCGAGGTCGAAGCCCTCTTCTTCCGTCATCCGGCCGTGCAGGAAGCGTGCATCATCTCGACCAAAGACGCCTATCGCGGCGAATCGGTCAAGGCCGTGATCGTGCTGCGCGCGAACGCCAAGGACACCACCGAGAAAGAAATCGTCGACTGGGCACACGCCAACATGGCGGCGTACAAAGCGCCGCGCGTGGTTGAGTTTGTTGATGCGCTGCCGAAGAGCGGATCGGGCAAGGTGATGTGGCGGGCGTTGCAGGAGCTCGAGGCGCTGAAATAACACTCGCAATCGCGTCGCACTACACACGTATTTCTGAGCACCGAAGAAGACACCATTCACACCAAGCCCATGCCAACGGCATACAGTTGCTACGCTCGCCATATGAGTTCACCTATACGAGTTCCACTATGTGTGAAAGCGCCAACGGAATTGCGCCTTCCCACCTGTGTGGGTAGGAGTTTCCCCTGTCTATTTGCGCTTAATCGCGATACATTGGGTGCGTAAACAGAAAGGGGCTCACACGATCGTCAAGCATCACGGATTGCCGCTCAAGCGTTAAATAACGGCCAATTTTTTGAGGGGAAACGAGATGACGAAACGATTCGTTCAGCGCGCGTCAGCGCTGGCTGTTTTGCTGATTTCAACGACGCTAAGTTCCGTAACTTCCGCGGCAACGATTACTGTTAACAGTCTGCTCGACGACGTTTTTGTCAACGCGTCGGGCGCGATTTTTTCCGATGCGGCTTACACGTCGCCCGTTGTTCTGGCGAGCGCTAAGTGCACGTTGCGCATGGCTATTGCAGCGGCCAATACCGATATCGCGATTGGTGGAGCTAATGGCTGCGTTGCGGGTAGCGGGACAGATACCATCACCATCGGCGTGAACGGAACGATCAAGCTGTCGCAAGTATCAATGGAGCCCGCGCCGTTCCCACCCGGCTTTTACACTTGGCTTCTGTATGTTGCGGGTAACGTGACCATCAACGGCCCCGGCAGCAACCTGCTCACCATCAACGGCGGTGGGCTTTCGCCGGGCGCGGCGGGGCTTCGCATGATGGCGGTGAGCAATAACGATCAGGCCGTCGATGCGCCAACGACAATCACGGGCGTGTCGTTCAAGGAAGGTCGCAGCGTCGCGAGCGTCGCCGCAGGTGGCGGCGCAGCAGGAGCCTGCCTCTTTTCTCGCGAATCCCTGACGCTCACAGATGTCGTGTTCAATTCCTGTGAGGCGTCCGGCACAGGCGACGGCGGCGCCAGCAGCGCGACCAACCTCGCCACGACGGGTGGGGCGCTGGCGGTGGGGACACCGCTGGCCACTGATTTTCGGCCCAACGCAACGCTCAGTAATGTTCGCTTCCTGAGCAACCGCACCGTCCATGGCACGGCGGGGCCAACGTTTACGTCGGCCGGCGGCGCTGCGACCTTTGGCAACGGAAGCACACTATGGGTGGGCGCGATTTCCATCAGTGGCACCCAGTTCGTCGGCAACACGTCGGAAGTTATCGGAGCACTGCGGGTGACCGGAGCGACGTCCGTATCGATCAGTGGCACTCAGTTCATTTCGAACTCGGCGACCGTTGGTAACGATGGCGCGTTCCTTATCAACAACGTATCCGGCACGGTAGTGCTAAACGGGGGTGGCGTGGTCGGCAACAGCGCGCTCGTTGGCCGTCGCGGCGGTGGTCAGATTGCCTCTGTGGGTTCAGCCGTATTTTCAGGCGATGCCGTTACCGTTAACAACTTTTCATTTATCGGCAATGTCGCTGGCGACGACATCGGCGGCCTGAGCATCCTGACCGACACCTTTGACAGCGTCACCGGCGAATGTCAGTTTCTGCAATTGCGCAACGTTAGTATGAACAACGTGAATTTTGAAAAGAACATTGCACTGCGGGCCCGCGGCGGTCTTCGCGTCGGCTGCAGCGCCAACCTCGCGCTGAGCAATTCGCAATTCATGCGCAATGAAGTCGACGGCACCACGTTGGCGAACAGCGGGGGTGTGAGCGCGCTGCTGTTGCACGATCTGGCAACCGTATCCCTGAGCGATGTCGAGGTCATCGGCAATCGGACTAACGCAGGCACGACCGCGGGGGGCTTCGGCGTCGTTGCCGTGTTCGGAGGGCCATCGTCGGCAACGCTACCCACAACCTATCCGCTGCCGCACAGCTTTACGGCCACCCGCCTGACCGTCAAGGACAACCAGGCGGACCGCAACGAGGCCGGGCTCACGCTGCAGGCCAACGGTGCAGGTCGCAACTATCTGGTTGAGGATTCGTCGTTCATCAGTAATCGCGCCCAGTCAAACGTCGCGCTTTTGCTGAACGCTACCGGCAATTACACTGTTCGCAACAGCACGTTTTCGTTGAATGAGACCACAGTCGGCGGCGGTTCAGTCGTCTCGGTCAACCTGCACGCTGCATCGGGGACCAACACCTTCAATCTGGTCAACAACACGCTGGCCAGAAACTTTACCGGAACGGGCGCAGTTATCAACACGGTAGCCTACGTTCCGGGGGGGGTGGCAACGGCACTCGGTGGAGCGTTAATTACGAACGGCAATGTTGTTATCCGGAACTCCATCATCGCAATGTCGGTCCCCGGCAGCCTCGGCGGCAACAGTATCTTTGCACCGTCCGGCACCGGATACAACTACGCGATCAGCAACTCACTATTTGAGCCAACGTTTGCGCCGAACAGCTTCTGCACCGGCACTGGCATGAAGTGCGGTGTGGATGCGAAGATC
>JAYVPF010000110.1:0-7145 GCA_043757535.1 Burkholderiales bacterium | reverse complement strand
ATACGACCGCGGTGAGAAGTTCGCGAGCTACCGTCGGCTGCCCTCGCTTCAGGAGCTCATCTTTATCGACCCCGACACACGCGGCATCGATCATTATCGGCGCGATGGAGAGCGATGGATGCTGCTGCCGCCGACCGACACGCTCGAACTGCATTCCTGCGCGTGCACATTGACGCTGGCAGATGTCTTCGCAGACATTGAGGTCGGGGCAACTTTTCCAGCGATGACAACGCCTTGACCGGTTGTAGGTCGCCCGCGCTTTGATGACCTGACGTGTTGCGGCTATGCAACGATGGTAGTTAAGCTTTTTGTTCAAAACCTATGTTTTACCGGGGCTTCAGGCTCAATTGAGTCAATATCGACTTATCGATAAAACAGCATTTAGCCCCGATCAGTGGGTCATCTTGTAGAAAAGCTGATGGCAACTTACACACACGTACGATCGCTTATCTTCGAGCGCTAAGCATCGCTGGAAAAATATGGAAGTCGAAAAATCACAAATAATCAACGAGTTATGCGCGGTAATACGACGTGGCTCCGCAGCGCTATGGAAAGTAGCGGTTCCAGCACCAACCCGACGCAGGTAGGAAATGTGTCGCCGTGGTGACACAATTCGTCGTCATCCTTTTTTTATCGCCCGCCTTGGGCCTCAGGGGTTTTTATGATTCAAAAGAAACAATTGGCTGTCGCCATCGCGGCAACCTTTGTCGCCTCCGGCATCGCTTACGCGCAAGCGCCGCAGAAGGTCGAAAAAGTCGAGATTACAGGTTCGAACATCAAACGCACCGACGTGGAAACCGTCGCGCCAGTAGATGTCATTACCCGTGAGCAAATCGAGCGTTCCGGCAAGCAAACGATCGCCGAGGTGCTGCGCAATGTGCCAGCCAACAGCGGTAATAGCTATTCCGAGAGCTTCTCAAACAGCTTCGCGCCGGGTGCTTCAGGCATCTCTTTGCGCGGCTTAGGTCAAAAGACGACGCTGGTGCTCATTAATGGGCGGCGTACGGCGGGTTACGGTTTCGCCCAAAATCTGCAAGATACCTTCGTCGATTTGAACTCGATTCCAGCGGCAGCGGTTGAGCGCATTGAAATTCTTAAAGACGGCGCATCGGCCATTTATGGCTCAGACGCTATTGCTGGCGTGGTCAACGTAATTCTTCGGAAAGATTACAACGGCCTGGAGTTGAGCGCCGGCGCCGGCGTTGCCTCCGGTAACGGCGATTACCGCTTCACGGCTACGGGTGGTTTTGGCGATTTGGGCCGCGACAAATATTCGGTTCTTGGCGTGTTTGACTATTACAAGCGCGACTTGGTCATGATGAACGAGACCGACTTCGGCGCATCGCGCGATTGGCGTGATCGCGTGGGTGGTGGCCGCAACTTTACTTCGTTGACCGGTGCCGGTACGTGGCGTCAGCTGTCGGCCACGAACACCCTAACCCCGAACTTTCAAGCGACCACTTCTTGCCCCGGCACCGTCCTGACGGCCGCTCAGGCCGTCGCTGCGGGCCTCATCGCTGCTCCGCTTGGCAACACTGCGTTCACCGGAACGTTCTGCTCTAAAGATTTCAACGACCAATTCACCGCGCTCCCGTCAACTGAGCGTTTTGGTTTCTTGAGTCGCGGCACCGTTGAGATTTCGCCAACCCTTCAGGCTTTTGGTGAGGTGGGTCTGGCGCGCGTCTCGTCGTTCCAGAGATTTCAAAATCCGTTTTTCGCTGGCACGACTGGGCTGACACAAACCGCGCTCGGCCTACGGCCGTTTACGTACAACATCAACTTCGCGCCGGGTGTTTCGGGTAATCCGTTTTCGAGCAACGCTCGCTACGTTGGCGTCTTCGGTGACTTGGGCACCCGGAACACGGACATCAAATCCGACTCCTATCGTTTGCTGGCAGGTGTGAAATACTCGTTTGGTGCGTTCGACGGCGAAAGCGCGGTCGGTTGGTCACGTAGTGAGACCACATCAACATCGATCAACGTAGCCACCCTCACTGGGGTCAGCAGTGCCTTTGGCGTCCCAACCACATCTCAACCTCCCATTCCGCTGTCGACCAACGCAACGTACAACTTGAACAATTTCACGTTGAACAGTGCTGCGGTACGCAACGCGATCATCGCGAACAGCGCCCGTAAAGCAAACTCTGAACTCGCCTTCGTGGATACACGTCTCAGCACCGAATTCGGTAAATTGCCTGGCGGTCCTGTTGGTCTAGCGGTGGGTGCTGAGTTCCGCGATGAGAAAATCACTGACACACCGTCGCAGTTGGCTGCTTCGGGCTCAATTCTCGGTCAAGGCACAACGCGCACCAATGGCAAGCGCAACAACTTTGCGGTGTTCGCCGAGGCAGGCCTGCCGATTTTGACCTCGCTTGAGGCGCAGTTGGCAGTGCGTTCCGACCGCTACAGCGACTACGGTAGTTCGACCGTGCCCAAGGTTGGCTTGAAATGGAAGCCGACACCAGAGTTTTTGGTGCGTGCAAACTGGGGGCAGGGCTTCCGTGCGCCGACCCTGCCGGAGATTTCTCCATCGACCGCAACCTTCTTTACGTCGGTTATTGATCCTCGTGATGGTGTGAGCCGCCAGATTTCTGGCGTGTTCGCAGGTAACCCAAATCTGGCCGCGGAAACGTCGAAGAGCACGACGGTCGGGGTAGTGTTTGAACCGACTCGCGACTTCAACCTAGGCGTTAATTGGTATCAAATTGATTGGCGTAATCAAGTCGCGGCTGCATCGCTGCAGACCATTGTGAACGGCGATGGTTTGGTGAATGGCATTCGTCGCGGGACGGTCACGCGCGACCCTGAAACCGGTCAAGTCGTCTCGGTCACCACCGGTTACTACAATCAGGGTAAGACTGTTACTAGTGGCCTTGACTTGGACGCGGTGTACCGTCTGACGACCGAGTCTGGCAAATTCGCTTTCCGCGTGGGCGGTTCGTACATCGAATCGTTTAAGATTGACGATACCGAATACGTGGGTACCAACGGCAATGGCTCCATTCCACGCATTCGCGGCAGCGTTTCAGCGGAATGGGAGCGCGGACCTTTTGTGCTGCGCGCCGCCGCGAATTACATCCACAGCTACTATCAGAGGGCGCTGCCCGGCAGCTACTTTGCCGTTCAGGATCCACGATTCCAGAGTGGTATTTTTGGCGAGAAGCTTGGCTCACAGACCACGATCGATCTGTTCGGCAGCTACGAGTTCAACACCAAGTTGAAGCTCAACGCCTCGGTGATTAACGTCATGAACAAACTGCCACCGTATGATCCGGGCGCATCGGGCACGTTCCTCTACGACTTCACGCAGTACGACGTTCGTGGACGCATCTATCGTCTTAACTTGAATTACAAGTTCAAGTAGTCGAGACGACTTGATCGCTCAGCTCGCTGGGCGATTTGGGCGAAAAGTGAGGCTGCGGCCTCCTTTTTTTTAATGCCCTCCAACGATTGTGTCTGGCTGCCCATCGTCATTCGTGCCGCACTCTGCACCGCTGGTCGCAACGGCTTTTGTCCGGCCAGTCGCAAAAATGGCATGATTCGGTTCTCCGTAAGTTGGCAATAAAGGGTGAAAACAATGAAGGCGTTACGAAAGTTGGGTTGGTATTTCTGGTTACCCATGACGGTGATGGCGTCACTGATGAGCGGCGGTCTACAGGCGCAGAGTACGGCGGCATTGCCCACGTCGGGCGCGGTCGCACCACTCATCCCGGTGGAGACGCTGTTCCGTAAATCGGAGTATCAGTCGCTGACGTTTTCTCCGGATCAGAAATTCATGGCGGCGCTGATGCCGATTAACAGTCGCTACAACCTCGTCGTTATCGATCTCGATAAACGTAACGCCAATCGCGTTACGAGCTTCGACAAAGCCGACGTTCTCAGTTTTTGGTGGGCAAGCAATGACCGGCTTCTGTTTACGACCGGCGATACCCAGCAATTCGTGAGGAACGCGGGCGACGGGGGGCTATTCGCGGTTGATCGCGATGGTCGAAATTCACGCATCCTGATTCAGCCGATTACCGAAAAACAGGGGCAGTTTGTTTTTCGAGGCACTTCGTTTCTCGGACGCATCAAAGACAGCAAAGAAGAAGTTCTCGTCGCGGCGAATGATCGCGTAGCGGAGAGCGAAGACATCTACCGCATGAACATGTTCACCGGACGAAAGTCGCTCGTGACTTTCGATTCACCCGGTAAAGTTTCTCGCTGGGTGCTTGACCGTTCCAACACGCCCCGGGCGGCCTGGCAAGTCGATAGCAAGACGAGCAAATCGGCGTTCTACTACCGTAGCGACGACAAGTCCCCCTACAAAAAATTACGCGAATGGGACTATCAGTTAAATGAAGTGGTGATCCCGCTCTCCTTCGACACCGACGGAAAAACCATGTTCGTCGCCAGCAATATCGGTCGCGACACCATTGCATTTTTTCGATTCGATCCGGAAGCCAACAAACTGGGCGAACTCATTTACGGCGATGATCGTTTCGACATGCACACAACGGGCCTGATCGGAGGCAGTGGACTTGGCGAAGGCGGCAGCATTCGTTTCAGTGGTCGCGATGAGGATCCGGGCAAAGTGATCGGCGTGACTTATCAGGCGGATAAACTTAAAACCGTGTGGTTTGACGAGGGGATCCAAAAAACACAGGCGATGCTCGACGCCGCCCTACCTGCCGGTAATTACAACGGGTGGAATCCGAATCAGCGGCGCGCACTCGTCTTCACGAGGAGCGACGTCGATCCGGGCCGTTACTACATCTTTGATCAGGACAAGAAATCGCTCGAAGAAACTTCCGTGCGTCCGTCGAGCTGGATCGAGCCAAAAGAGATGAGACCCATGCAGTATGTGTCGTGGCAAGCGCCCGACGGCATGAAGATTGACGGGTATCTCACACTACCCGCGTCGTACAAGCCCGGAAGCCCGGTCCCGTTGATCCTGCACCCGCACGGCGGACCGTGGGCCAAAGATAACTGGGGATTCAACAGAGAAGTGCAGTTCCTCGCTAATCGCGGATACGCGGTGTTGCAGCCGAACTTTCGCGGTTCGACCGGTTACGGCGTCAAGCATCTGAAGGCCAGCTACAAAACCTGGGGCGACGCCATGATTGACGACATGATTTCGGGGGTCGAATGGGCGGTGAAGGAGGGCTACGCCGACAAGAATCGTCTCGCCGTCTACGGAGCGAGCTACGGCGGCTACGCCACGCTGATGGCGCTGGTCAAGCGCCCGGATATGTTCAAGTGGGGCGTAAATTACGTGGGCGTCACCGATATGTTCGTGCATCAGGACACGCAGCCTGCACAACGCTTCGGGGACTTCGGTGGATTTCTTGCCAAGGAGATCAACGGCGACCAGAAGGCGGATCGTGAGATGTTCGAGCGCACCTCACCCGCTCGCCACGTAGCGAAAATTCAGGCCCCCGTGTTCCACGCCTACGGCGGCGAAGATCGCAACGTCGACATCGAAAACGGTCGCGTCATTCGCGCGGCGTTCGACAAAGCGAGCAAGCCACAAGAGTGGATGTTCGTGGCCAACGAAGCGCACGGCTACCGACTGGATCAAAACGTGTTTGAGTACTACAACCGCTTTGATGCGTTCATGAAAAAGTACACACCTGCCGCCAATTAGGTGATCGGTAGTTCGATGTAGGGCTCGCTTCGAACGCGGGCCCTTTTTGTTTCTGCCGCGTTTCTAGACTGTTGCGCATTCACAACGTGGCTCTACTGGCTTTTTGCTGAAATGGCGTTTTCATCGGGTCTGATGCCGATTAAATCCATAAGTCGACTTTTGCTTAAATTCCGACGTAGCCCCCTTAAAATGGCGTTTTCCGACAAAAGCCAATTAAGACGTATGATGACTGAAAGCGTCTTGTTTCAAACCATTACGACGTCGGTTTCGCAATGTATAAAATAAAAACACCTTAAAAATCATAGTCTTAAGCGCGACGCACCAACCTTCGCTGCAAACGTGGCGGCGCACCGGGTGTACGCCTCAAATCGAAAGTAAGCTGACAGGGGACGTTTGCTCATGCACAATGTAGCTGTCATTTACTTGTCATCTTTCGGGGATATCTATGAACTCAAAACGAAAGCACATTGCTCTCGCGGTGATCAACGCGTTGGCCGTGATGGCGGCCACCAACACCGCCTTTGCTCAGGATGCGCAAAAGGTCGAGCGGGTCGAAATTACCGGCTCCAACATCAAGCGAATCGATAGCGAAACCGCATTGCCGGTCACCGTGATCACCCGCGCTGAAATCGAGCGTATCGGTGCCACGTCTGCTGCTGACTTGATCGAGCGTTTGTCCGCTAACAACGGCGGTGGCTACAACTCCTCGCTCGCCCTCGGCGACTCGGCCCGCCCGGGCTTCGCCGGTGCGTCGTTGCGCGGCCTTGGCTCAAACAACACACTGGTGCTGTTGAACGGTCGTCGTCTCGCGGTGTACGCATTTGACGGCGGTGCGGTGAATCTTGGTGCCATCCCCCTCGCAGCCCTCGAGCGCGTTGAAGTGTTGCGCGACGGTGCATCCGCCATTTACGGCTCGGACGCGATCGCAGGCGTGATCAATTTCATCACGCGTCGTGATTTCAACGGTGGTATCGCCGAAGTTTATGGCGCGATGCCCGGCGGCAAAGGCGATGGCAAGTACTACGGCGCCACGGCAACCATCGGCTTTGGCGATCTCGCCAAGGATGGCTTTAACGTCTTCGGCTCGTTTAACTACTACAAGCAGGAAGCCCTGAAAGCCTCTGATCGCGACTTCTCGCGGACAGCTTTGATTCGCGATGCCACCACCAATGCCATTCTGGTCAACCGACTCAGTTCGAATTCGTTTCCTGCGAATATCCTGACCGACGCAGGCTTCGTCAATCCATTCGCCAACAAATACGGCAAGAACTGCATACCGCCCACATCGCTCGGCACTAGTGCAACTGATTCGCGCTGCCGCTTTGATTACGCAAGCGTGATCGATACAGTCACTCCGACCGAGAAGCTCTCGTTTGTGGGCGCAGCTGCGTTCCAGATCAACGCGAATAACAAACTGATCGCAGAACTTAACTACGCAACGCAAAAGACAACGTTCACGGTGTCACCGGTGCCAGCATCGGAAGCGACGACGTTTAACGGCGACCCGTTGCTCTACCCG
>JAYVPF010000109.1:0-26913 GCA_043757535.1 Burkholderiales bacterium | reverse complement strand
GATAACGACTTTACTGATTTGACGGATGAGGAGCGCCAGTTGATGGGCCGCGCCGACGCCAAAGCAGCTACACAATTGATTGCCCGTGCACGCGAATCATGGTTCGCTGCTGAGCAGTAGCACGAGGGGGCCGCTTGAGCATCACAAAAACCACCGTTACCGACTTCGCGAGTGAATTAAACCTGAGCCCGGATGCGCTGCTGAAGCAGCTTGCGTCCGCGGGTGTTGACGCGTCTGCCGCTGACGCACCTTTGTCCGCGTCGGACAAAGGCAAACTGCTTGACTACCTGCGCAAGCAGCATGGCGGTGCTGACGAGAGCGCCGGTAAGCGCATCACGTTGACACGCAAGTCAACCACCGAACTGCGCACCGCCGACGCGACGGGCAAATCACGCATGGTTCAAGTCGAGGTGCGCAAGAAGCGCGTGCTCGTCACTCGTGCGACTGAAACTACAGCGCCCGCTCCAGTCGTCGAACCGGTCGCGCCCGAAGTTGTGTCGGCACCGGTCAAACCAGTGCTTTCAGCTAAAGAAATAGCTGTGCGCGGCGCAGAAGAAGCACGCGGCACGACGCTTCGCGAGCTGCAAGAAAAAGAGCAGCAGGAAAAGCAGGCACGTGAAGCTGCACGCAGCGAACCCAAGCAACCGAAGGAACGGGCTGAAGCGACTACGGAGGCGACCGCTGAGTTGCCACCCGTTACTGCGGCAGACGAGACCGCTGCGGCCCCCGCCATTGCGAACGCACCAGTCGGTGTTGTAGGGGAGGCTGTTGTGCGTGTAGTCGTGCCACCCAAGGTAGACTCGGCAAAGCTGGCTGCATTAGCTACGACGCCGACGACTTCTCCGGTCACCGCTCCTGCCGTTGCGGCTCCTGTTAAAGCTGTCGCGAAACCTGTCGTCGCGCTGGCAGCGACAGCGCCCGCATTAGCTGCGGGCACCCGCCCCCGTATCGGCGAGCGCGTCGACATGACACCCGCTCCACCGAAACCGAAGTCGACAGAAAACACGCTGCATCGCCCCGCTAAACCGGGCGCGAAACCCGGTGACAAAGCCGCACCAGCGGCTGGGGCACGACCTGCAGCAGCCAAACCGGGCGACAAAAAAGCTCCGGCGTGGCAGGAAGATGCCGCACGCAAGAAGGTCATGAAGTCGCGCGATACGCCGGCGGATGCTGGCGCTGCCAACGGCTGGAAAGCCGGCGGTCGTGGTGGCAAAGGCCACGGCGCGAAGCGCGGTGCCGAGACGCGTGGCCCGACCATCGAGCAACCGGATTTGACGCTCAAAGACATCGTCATTCCAGAGACGATTACGGTCGGCGAGTTGGCGCACAAGATGTCGGTCAAGGCGGCCGAGTTGATCAAGAGCATGATGAAAATGGGCCAGATGGTCACCATCAATCAGGTGCTTGATCGCGACACCGCGATGATCCTCGCTTCGGAACTGGGCCGCACAGCTGTCGCCGCAAAAGATGATGATCCTGATGCAGCGCTCACCGATCACGTGGGTGATTCCGATGCCAAGCTCGAAATTCGTCCGCCCGTCGTGACCATCATGGGCCACGTTGATCACGGCAAAACGTCGTTGCTTGATCGCATCCGTACGGCACGCGTTGCCAGCGGTGAAGCCGGTGGCATCACGCAGCACATTGGCGCGTATCACGTCAGCACGCCACGCGGCGTAATCACCTTCCTCGATACGCCAGGCCACGAAGCATTCACGGCCATGCGCGCTCGTGGTGCAAAAGTTACTGACATCGTGATTCTTGTTGTCGCTGCCGACGACGGTGTCATGCCGCAAACAAAGGAAGCTATCGCGCACGCCAAAGCCGCCATTGTGCCGGTCATTGTTGCCATCAACAAAATCGACAAGCCGGGTGCCAATATGGATCGCGTCAAGCAGGAACTCGTCACCGAAGGCATCGTGCCTGAAGAATACGGCGGTGAAGCGATTTTTGTCCCGGTGTCAGCGATGACTGGTGAGGGCATTGATCGCTTGCTTGAAAGCATTCTGTTGCAGGCCGAAGTGCTCGAACTCAAAGCTCCGGTCGATGCGCCAGCGCGTGGTCTGGTCATTGAGGCTCGTCTGGATCGTGGTCGTGGCCCGGTGGCAACGGTACTGGTCACCAGCGGTACGTTGAAGCGTGGCGACATGGTGCTCGCTGGATCAGTGTTTGGTCGCGTTCGTGCGATGACCGACGAAGATGGCAAAAACATTACGACCGCGGGCCCAGCGATTCCGGTTGAGATACAAGGTTTGTCAGACGTACCGTCCGCCGGCGATGACATCCTGGTGCTGGGCGACGAGCGCAAAGCGCGAGAGATCGCGCTATTCCGTCAGGGCAAATATCGTGATGTGAAACTAGCAAAGCAACACGCTTCCAAGCTTGAAAATGCGTTTGCCAATATGGGCGAAACGGCGGCGAGACTTTTGCCACTCATTATCAAATCTGACGTTCAGGGTTCGTACGAGGGCTTGGCCTACGCGTTGGCTAAATTGTCGACAGACGAAGTGCGCGTTCAGGTGGTGCATAGCGCCGTCGGTGCCATCACCGAGAGTGACGTCAACCTTGCATCCGCGTCGAAGGCGATCATTGTTGGCTTCAACGTTCGCGCTGATGCGACTTCGCGCAAGCTTGCCGAATCAGAAGGCGTGCAGATTCGCTACTACGACATCATTTACGAAGCCGTGGATGATGTTCGTAACGCACTCTCCGGCATGCTCGCACCTGAACAGAAGGAAAACGCGCTCGGTCTGGTCGAGATACGTCAGGTGTTCCGCGCATCGAAGATTGGCACGATTGCCGGTTGTTACGTGCTCGAAGGCCTCGTCAAGCGCGGCGCGCAAGTACGTCTGCTCCGCGACAATGTGGTCGCCTGGAGTGGCGAGCTCGATTCGCTCAAGCGCTTCAAGGACGACGTCAAAGAAGTCAAAGAAGGCTACGAGTGTGGTCTCTCGCTCAAGAACTACAGCGAAATTCAAGAGGGTGACCGCCTGGAAATTTACGAAATCGTTGAAGTGCAGCGCACGCTGTAGTTCTTGTGGGTATCAAGCAAGGCCTGTCGCAGCGTGCGTTGAGAGTCTCTGAGCAGGTTCAACGCGAACTTGCCCAGATGATCGCAACCGAAGTGCGCGACCCGCGCCTCAAAGGTGTCACCGTCACGCAAGTGGAGGTGACGTCTGATTTGTCGCACGCCCTGGTGCGCTACGTGCACCCGCAAGGCCACGCGGGGCAGGCGGATGCGGATGCGGGTTTCAAAAGCGTTAACGGCTTTTTGCGTCATGGTATTGCCGCGTGTTTGACGATTTTCAAGGTGCCAATGTTGCACTTTGAGTACGACAAAACGTTTGAAGAAGGCATACGGCTTTCCGCGTTGATTGATTCGGCGCGTGAGGACGATGCTCGGGTGGTGGCACCGGACGATAAGCCTGTCGCGGCACCCGACGAAAAACTTGTCGCAGAGCCCGACGTCCCTCCCGCCGCATCCGTTCCCGGCGATCGAGCCTAGTTTACTTGTGGCTCTGCATGGCGTAGCGCTGGTCGACAAACCCACCGGAATGTCTTCTTTTTCAGTCGTTTCACGACTGCGGCGGATTTTTGGCACGCTCGGAGTAACCAAAGCGGGCCATACTGGCACGCTAGACCCCCTAGCGACGGGTTTGCTGCCGATCTGCATCGGTGAGTCCACCAAGTTCGCGCAACGTCTCCTGGACGCGGATAAGGCCTATCTCGCCAGCATCAAGCTGGGCACCTCAACTACGACTGGCGACCGTGAGGGCGAAAACACCGAAACGCGACCGGCAAATTGTGACGCCAACGCGGTTCAAACCGCGCTCGCCAGATTCGTCGGCAGCATCGAACAAACACCCCCCATCTACTCCGCGCTGAAAGTTGCTGGCAAACCTGCATACGAATACGCGCGGGCGGGTCGGGCCGTTGAATTGGCGAAGCGTTCCATTCAAATTCACGCGATTGAACTGTTGTCATGTGACATCGCCACGCAGACGTTCGACATCGCAGTATCGTGCAGCAAAGGCACCTACATTCGCACACTCGCGGTGGATATCGCAGCGGCGCTTGGCACCGTTGGACATCTGTCGAAGCTGCGTCGAACGCGCACCGGCGGCTTTGACCTGAGTGCCGCCAAGCCGCTCGACGCATGGATGGAATGTGATGACACTACTCGAGCTTCGTGGCTGTTAACCACTGATTCGCTGGTCGCCGAATTGCCACGTTTATCGTTGACAGCGAGCGCTGCGATTGACATCCAAAACGGAAAGGTCGTGACGGTAGAGTCGCACACGCTACGGAAGGAGTTGCCTTTGCTGAACCCCGCGCTTGATGGCCAGCCCGCCGCGTTGCTACGACTCTATGATCCGCACGAGCGCTTCGTCGGTTTAGGCAAACTAGCGCCGGATTACACGCTGCGCGCTGAGCGCCTGATGGATACGCACGGCAGCTAATCGATGGCGATTTGTGTATACAGCTTTTCGATAGAATGGCCATCGTATAGGGGCTGGAGGCAGTTAATGCGCAAAGTCGATTTGCAACGAAATCGAACGCTATGCCCTTGTTGATAACTGTCTCACACAAAAGCTATCTGTAAAAATCAACAAACCAACTCAGCGCAAAATCGCCCGCAAAGTCTCTTTAACTGCGGTGTCGCGCCAGCTCGGTTGTTTGCCGCGAATGAACAAAATTGCACCGTGTTCCGAGCGAATCGGTTGATGCACCATACCGCGCGGGGCAAGGTGATAGCTGCCGGGCCCGACGAGCTCAGAGCCGATGGTGACTTCGCCTTCAAGCACGACACATTCCTCGTCAGTCGAGTGTTTGTGCGGCACAAGGAATGCACCGGGTTCGAGCTTTAGCAGGTAACTCATGCTGTTGCCGTCGGCTTCTCGACGCAGCACTTTCATCTTGATCCGCGGGCTGAATTTTTCCCATTCGCCCTGATCGGGGCGCACAGTGCTGGTGACACCGCCGCGCTCGAAATCACGCACACGGGTCATCAATCGCGACTTCATGAAGCGCTCAGCCATCGGGTCCAGCGGGGCCGCGCGCACAGCTTCGGCCATAGGGCCAGCGACCGATTGCGGAAAAATTTCGTCGTCCATACCGCTCACATTGTTTGTTACGTTATTCATTGCCGGGCCGCAAGTTGCGTTCGCAATTGAGCAAAGGCGCGATGCATCAAAGTCTTCACGGAGCCCAACGGCATTTGCCAGTGGTCTGCGATTTCCTGATGCGTGAGGCCGCGAAAAAACGCGAGACTCACCGCTTGTCGCTCTTTCGGAGGCAGCATCAACAGCGCGGCTTGCACAGCGCTGCTTGTTTCAAACTGACTGATCAGTTGCTCCGGCTCAGCCATGAGGCTCGCCTCTTGCGAGCGGAACTCGTCCGGGTCTTCCACACATTCCGCGATGTCGGCACGACGCAATGCGTCTAACGCGCGCGACCTGCAAATCGTTAACAACCAGGTAATGACCTTGCCGCGCCCCACATCGAACCGGTTCGCCTCGCGCCAAGCCTGAAACAGTGCGTCCTCGGTCACCTCTTCGGCCAAGCCTTCGTCGCGCACGATGCGCAGTGCGAACGAGTGCAGCCGCTTGACCGTCATGTCGAAGAGATCTGATAGCGCGCTTTCGTCCTTGTTCGCCATGCGGGCAACAATGGCCGTCAAGGTGCGGTCACGTTCCAGAAGTGCGTCATCGGTAGTGCTGGTTGGCGGGGCTAAAGTCGTTGGAGGCACAGGCTTTGCCAACCGTGAAGCGAAAAAGGAGGAATCTGCCATCGACAGATGGTAACCGTTGGCAGCAGCGTAAGGAAGAGCATACATAGCGAAAGTTCTATCGAACACAGTAACTAATACGCCGCACCCACGATTGTGGTTTTTCAATTGGAGTTGTATGCCTAGCCCGGACATTTCACCGGCGCACGTCGGCGGATGAGCCGAGAGGCGCGTTGTTATTGGTGTTCAAGTCAATAAGCACCATCATCGGCTGACGCCAAAGTGCACCCAAAGCCCGTCCGAGAAATTCAGCTTTGGCCGCATCGGTAGCAAGACAATCGCTGCCCGCTTCGACAGCGGGGATGTCGGCTCAGATGGCGGCATACTTCTGCTCAAATCAATCGACGTGAAGATCGCTCTGACGCGCGCCGCGACCCGAGCGCTGGTGGATCGTCGCAACCCCGATCTGATCGAACACCCGATGCGCGAGTCTGATTGCACAGCGCATTTATGCGCTGTGCTGCAGCTACGAGGACTCAAACGATCATGATCGCCTGCGTCACGACTCGATCCTGCAAACCGCGCTCGGTCGCGACGCGCTGCTCGGCTCCTCGCCCACACGGTGTTGCATGGAGAACCGCGCCAGCCGTCGTGACGAACACGCGGCGCATCGTGCTCTTGCTCGCCAGTGCGCATCCGCTGCGAGAGACATTCGAACTGGCCGCGCGACGACTAAGCGCGATGAGTGCACTGCCCATCATCGGTGTGCCGTAGTCAGTCCAAGTGTTGTCCCGGCACGCTGTAAACAACGGGGGTCGGGGGAAGTACGTCCAGACATCAAGAAATGCGTCGCGTCGACGCGATTTGCAGCAGGCGAACGAAAATTTCAGCCCCACCAAACGTCCGTCGACTACTTTCGGAGGGCCCGTGACATATGCGGGCGAACGCCTAGGTTTTTGGACCTGAGTCACAAACCGGCGTTAGCGCAAGGTGCGCAGCTAGAACGTGATGCGCTGCCCTAGTGCGCCCGATGGCGTTAATTCGAGCGTGCCGCTGGCGCTGCGTGGCGTCAACGTAAGCTGACCGTCCAGACGCGCATTGCCACCGCGATTGCTGATGCTGCAACTGGAGGTCGCGGATGCTGCGTCCGGTTTGCAATCGGCGGTAACTTCGCCGAGTGCAACGGGAGTTTGGCCAAAGGCATATCGAGCGGATTCGGCGCGAACGCTGCCTTGAATCGCCAGCGTGTGTGCGTTCATTGTTAGAGACGCGATATCGAGCGCTACGCGAGGCGATTCAGCCATGAACGCAGCAACGCCGCCCACCTGAACAGGCAAAGCAGCGGTGATTTTTCCAGCGGTGAGTGTGGTTGAGATCAGATTGATGTGAGCCACGCCGGTCACGCTTTCAGATAACGCGCAACTCGCGCCTAGCGCCATGATCGATGGCTGGCATTGCCAAGTTAGGGAGAGCGTGGGTGCAATACCGATCGTGGAAAACAGGGCGTTGCCGTGCCAAAGCGTGCCTGTGATTCGATTTAGCTGCACAAAACGACTGGCTTCCTTAGGCACGAATCCAGCGATGATCGACGCGGGCAATTGCCAGACGAAAACGCCTAATGCCACCGCAAGCAGCCACAAAAAAATCAACAAACGCCTCATGGAATCTGCTCCGCGCTAACGGAAAATCCCGCGCCGCGCCGCGCAATTTTTACTTCACGCAATTTGACCGCAGCGTGATCCAGCGCCGACAGACTAGCGCGCAGTTCATTCACGTTGGCCACTTGCCACGCGAGATCGCCCGCCGCTCCGCCGCCCGTCATGTTGAAGCGCGCACGCACAGCTGCTACGGTCATTGATCCGCTGATTGGTAGGGCTTCGGTCTGCCATGCATTACGAATCAACGCGTCATGGATGCCTGCCTCGCGTTGGCTCTGTGCATGCAGCAAAAAAAATGTCACGAGGGCGGATACTAAAAGAATCGTAACGTAGGAAACGCGGCGAACTAGCCGCCGGTTTATCGTGGCGTTAGCAGGTCGCTTCATGGCGCGAGATAAACACGAACTCGCGGTGTTGGCGCGCCGGTGGCTTGAGCTTGCAGACCGTTGGCTGCGAGTGCGCTTTGCATGCTCAGTTGAGCGGGCGCATCGAACGCATCGCTGAGGCCAAATACCCACGCGCCGCTGGCGTACGTCGCACTTTGCGTGCGCGCCAATACGTCGGGTGCAACCGTGGCAATTCGTTCAAGCAATGCGCCAGACAAGGGCTGCTTTTGCGCAGTGCTCGAGACGTTGATTGGTGGCAACATCGAGAACTTCGCACCCGCAATCAACGCGCAAACGACGCCAGCAACGGCTGCACATCGCAACGCCACATCCAGCGTGGTGGAACGAGCGACGGTCTGCAAACTGGGTGCCGCGATCAATCGTGTTGCGACACCTAATGGAAACTTTCCATCAACCATCGACACGCCACTGGCCGCTTGCCACAACGCCAACGTGTCGTCAGTCAACAGCGCTCGGTCGCGGTCAACGACGATGCAATCGTTCGCGACCGATGCACTGCCTGCACGCGGGCTCAGCATGACGGCAACGATGGCGGGCAGACCGGCGTCATCAATGGTGCTCGCCGCCTCAACTGCTGCCGCGCCTTGTGCGCCGACGATGTATCCGCCCGGCGAGCCGACCCAATAGGTTTTGCCGGTGTTCAACGCATTGAATACATAAGTCGAGAGCGCTGAATTTGCGGCAACGGCGTGCGTCGTGTAGGCGACCCAAGCGTCATCGGAAGATGAGGTCACGGCCTGCGCGTTGATGCGAAGATTTGCCGAGCCCACACCCAGGTCGCGATTGAGCGCGAGCGCTGCCGCGCGCAATTGTTCGGCGGAAGTCAGTCGACTAAAGCCAGGAATCCGCACGCGGGCAACGCCGAGTTCAGGCGGAGTTAGCAATTTTGAAGTGTCTGGAAGTGCCAAAGTTTGATCGGATTCAGGCGTTCGAAATAAGCCGCGCAATGAGGGTCGGTCGACCATTCGATGGTCTGGTAATCTGCAACTGTACGCGATGCGCCACACGCTCGAAGCGAATCACGGCCTCCACCGCGAAGTATTGCGTATTTGTACTGAATACTCCGTCCAAAGGCGGTTGCCCCAGCGAAGTTGCCAGATCATTTGGCCCGGAAAAGGGTTGCTGCGCGCGCCTTGCCATTGCGCGGTCAAGGTCTTCGGGTGTCGCTGCCGGGAATGCCGCCGCAATGAGCGCCTTCGAAGCGGTATTGGCATTGATCGGACTCGCTTCGGGAAGTACGACAACGATTTCACTCAACGCGCGGGCTGAGGCATCGGTAAAGCCCGGCACGTCAAGCAGATCAGCCAGATCGCGCAACGGCCCGTTGCGTAAGGCTTGCCCATAGCGTTGTCGCTCGCTTTGGCCGTCGTCGGTCACGTCGTCTTTATCAACGGCATCAGCCAAGGTGTCGACAAGAGCGGGGGCGACACCAGCCTTCGTGAACAGCGCCTTAGCGAGCGCAACATTAGCCGCGCTTTTCACGCCGCGTGGTGCGAGATTATTCAGATTGAACTGCGCTTGCAGATCGGTGATGCGACCCTCAATGGTGCCGCCTTCCACCGGAGTCGCCGGTAACGGCGTCGCCCACAATTCACCGTAGTGATCCAGCGGGCCTAAGCGCCCGTCCGCCGCCAGAACCGTGATCGCCCATGAAGCGGCGGCGTCGGCCAGCGTGTAGCTCGCCTGTGTGTCGCGCGCGCGGTATTCGCGATCTAGCCACCCCGAGAGCGGCACGATCATCTGCGTCGCTACGGCTGCGCCCAGCGCGGTTAGCAACAGTGCGACGACGAGCGCTGCGCCGCGAACGCTTTTCCGTCCCGAGCTCATCGCAGCGCCAGAATGCGATCAACAGGCGGCAACACGCCCGCAGTCGTTACTGGGATCACGCTAATCCGGATGGCGCGTGGATAGGCGTCGCTCGTGGGCTCGAATAAAACGCCGTCCGCGCTATACGCAACCGATATCGATTGCACTTCGACAACGGGTAGACGCTCACCTCCCGCTTCTCGAATCACTTCAAAGCGGTCATTCGTAGCCAGCCAACGATAACTCACGCGGCGAGTATCCACGCCGCGTGACAGCGACGGGTGAACCATCGACATTGCGTCACGATAAGCAGCAAATTCGGACAGCGACGCACGCCGCAAATCGGCTTCAAGATTGACGAAAAAATCATCCAGCCGCTGCCACTGCGCCGCATCACTCACCACGCGATCACGAGACACCTGCAGCGTGTCCAGCGCGCGCCAACCGGTCAGCGTCATGAGCGAAGCGATGGACAGCGCGATCATGATTTCGACGAGCGTCATGCCGCGAGCACGAGCGATTTTGGAGGGCGTCATGATCGCGAAGAAAACCCTACCGCTTGCGCCAGCACATGCCCGTCACCGCCCGTGCGCACTACCACCACCTCAACCCGTGAAAACAGCGGGCTCGGTGTGGCCGTGACTTTGGCCTGCGCGGTGAATTCGATGCCGGCTTGCTGCACTTGTCGCGTGCTTGCGCTACCCACTTGCGCCTGTTGTGACTGCAAACGAATCTCGGCTAGCGTGTTGTGCGCGACCCAGCGTGCAAGCGTCCGGTCGCGCAAAGCACCTTGATCGTGGGTCGCAACTAAAGCTGCGCGCGATGCAGCGATGAGCCCGGTGGCAAGAATGGCGGTTGCGACCAGTACTTCAATCAGGCTGAAACCGCATCGCGCACTCGCGCTCCGAGTAGTTCGAAAATTCATTTTTCCGGATGCAGTGTTAGGCGCAGCGCGCGCAGGAACCTACAACGCCGCTCTGGTACATGAGCGGGATTGACAAAAGCGCGAGCACGATGCAACGGCATAATGCGCCCGAGAAGTGAATCTTCAGAGGTTCCACGAACCTATGTCCGCGCCTTCGCCCTCACCGCCCGGTTTCGCGTCGGCACCCATGCTGAACACGTCAATATCGCCGTGCAGGCCGGGGTTCGCGAACTGATACGGATTGCCCCACGGATCGTTGGGCAGGCGGGCGATGTAGCCACCCGTGCGCCAGTTATTGGGCGGCGGAGAGCTGGACGGCTTTTCTACCAACGCCTTCAAGCCTTGCTCTCCGGTCGGGAAGCGTCCGTTGTCGAGCTTGTACATCGCGAGTGATTGCGCCAGCGTCGATACGTCCTGCTTTGCTGCGGAGACTTTTGCGTCATGCAAACGACCGATTACGTTCGGTGCGATGATGGCCGCGAGGATGCCGATGATGACGACGGCGATCATCAATTCGATCAGCGTGAAGCCGCGCGAATTGCGGCGGTGGGTGCGTGACGGAGAGAACATAGGCAAAATTATAGGATTCCAGACTTTGGCGGCGATTGCCCTTCTATCACCGATTCATGAAGAAACTGTTCGTCGGCTTGTTCGGCATAGCCGCTTTCGCTGCTGCTACATGGTTCGCACTACCCTATTGGCCCGCCATAATTCCCGCTGAAGGAGTTAGTCTAAGCGTGCGTCAGGGAAGTTCATTGACGCGCCTTGCGACGGAGGTTGAACGCCTTGAAATTGCACCGGGCATAGTCGTCCAGGCCGTTGCACGCATTCGCGGCAGCGCCAGGAAGCTGCGGGCCGGCGAGTATTTGTTTGAATCGCCGCAAACCGTGGCCGACATCCTTGCGGCAATTGAATCCGGCAATGCGCAGCGGCTGGCGATCACGACCGTGGAGGGCTCACGTTTTTCCGATCTGTATGCGTCGCTTTCGACCCCGACAGGCGATGGTGTTGCGACTTTCGCGGCGAATTCACTTCCTCCACGCGTAACACTTAAGCAGGCGCTGGCAACCGACGTGCCCGAACTGGAAGGCTACTTTTTTCCTGACACTTATTTTGTTGCACCCGGAAGTTCAGCCAACTCGCTCCTGAAGCTCATGCACAAACGCATGAAAGAGGAGCTCGCTCGCGCATGGGAGCAGCGCGCCGCCGACACGCCACTGAAGTCGCCGTATGAAGCGCTGATTCTGGCGTCGATCATTGAGAAAGAAACCGGGCGCGACGCTGATCGTCCGCTGGTCGGCTCGGTGTTTGTTAACCGGTTACGCATTGGCATGCGACTGCAAACGGATCCGACCGTGATTTACGGCCTTGGAGAAAAATTCGACGGCAATTTGCGCAAGGTTGATCTGCAAACCGACACGCCGTACAACACCTACACCCGCAATGGCCTGCCGCCGACGCCCATCGCGCTGCCGGGACGAGCGTCGTTGCGGGCAGCCGTTGCACCACCGAACAGCGAATTTCTCTACTTTGTAGCGCGCGGCGATGGCACCAGCGAGTTCTCGAAGAACCTCGCAGAACATAATCGAGCTGTGGCGAAATTTCAATTGGGTAAGTAATGGCAGTGTTGCGGGGTAAATTCATCACGTTTGAGGGCATCGACGGTGCGGGCAAGAGCACGCATATCGACGCCGTGCGTGCGCTGCTGGCCGCACGTGGCAAAACGGTTGTGCTCACGCGCGAACCCGGCGGCACTGAGCTGGGGGAGGCGATTCGCGCCTTGTTTCTGGATCGAGCGATGAGCCCGCATAGTGAGGCGCTACTTGTTTTTGCCGCGCGTCGAGAGCATCTTGAACGTGTCGTCTGGCCTGCGCTTGAGCGCGGTGACTGGGTATTGTGTGATCGCTTCTCCGATGCGACGTTTGCCTATCAGGGTGGTGGCCGTGGGCTCGGTTTTGAACGGGTTGGCGAATTGGCGAAGTGGGTGCATCCGAATTTCACGCCCGACCTGACGTTGCTTTTTGATTTGGCAAGGGATGCCGCGCAAGAGCGCGTGGCGCAACGCGGTGCGATGGATCGCATCGAATCTGAAGCGGCGGAGTTTCATGACCGCGTACGAAAGGCTTATCTGGATCGCGCCAGCGCAGAGCCTGAACGCATCAAAGTGCTGTCGAGCGATCAATCGAAAGATACGGTCCGGGCTCGCGTGCTGGCTTGCGCGCAGCAATTATTGAAGGCATCGGACTAACGATGGAATTTAGCCCGCTCCCCTGGCATCGGTCGTGGCTCGCGCGGTCGCATGGTATGGTGTCTTCGCATCATCACGCCTGGCTGGTCGTCGGACGTGCGGGCGACGGCGCGGGGCAGGCCGCCGCCTCGCTGGCTGCCCTGCTGTTGTGTCTGAAACCGAAAGATCAGACCGCATGCGGTGACTGCCCGAGCTGCCGCTGGCTTGCGGGTGATGTGCATCCGGATTTTCGGCGCTTGCTACCGGACACCGGCGACGGCGAAACGGTGAAATTGCCGACCATCAAGATTGACGTAGTGCGAGAGGCGCTGGATTTCATGCAGCTCTCAGCTGCCGGAACACGGGGACGTGTGTTGCTGGTCGATCCGGCTACTGCGCTCGCTCGTGAGAGCGCCAATGCACTACTCAAGGCGCTGGAAGAGCCGCCGCCGAATACGTGCTGGTTGCTCGTCACGTCGCAGGCGGAGCGACTGTTGCCGACGATCCGCAGCAGGGCGCTTCGGATGACGTTGCCGCGCCCAACGCACGAGGAGGCGCGCGCATGGATGAGTGCGCAAGGCGTGCAGAGCGTAGACATTGACGCGCTTTTGCTGCGTACGCGTGGCGAGCCACTAACAGCTCAGGCATTGGCGAATTCGGGGCGCGCCGCAGCGCATGATGCTTTTGTTCGTGATTTGCTGCGCCCCGGCCAGTTCCCGACGCTGCATTGGGGCGCCTGGGTCGAAGGCGGCGGCAAGACCGAGAAGCGCGAACGCTTCGCCGATCTGCTGCAATGGCTCGCCGACTGGACGTCTGACTGGTCGCGCGCTCGCGCCAAATTATCGCCGGCGGTGTACGGGGATCAATCTGAAGGCTTGACTCAATTGGCTGCGAAGCTACCGCTGGCTGAAGCGCTCCGCTATCATCGAGCGTTATTACGCAAGCGTTATCTTCCGGATACTACGTTGTCCGCGCGGCTGCAGTGCGAGTCGCTGCTGCTGGACTACCGGGCGCTTTTTAGTCGCTAGGTCACCGAAGCGACAGGATTTTGAGCAATAGCCATTCATGAGTGATTCAGACGGTCTCGGTACTCATACCGGTCATGGAACGATTACTGGTATGGGTCGCGGCGTGCCAGGAGGCGTACGCTCGGGCGTTCTTTCGCTCAACATTCGTGAGCGCACGGCGCTGTATGCTGCCTACATCCCGTGGGTCGAAGGCGGCGGTATCTTCATTCCAACGACACGCGCATACAAGTTGGGCGATGAAGTGTTCATGCTGTTAACCTTGATGGACGACCCGAATCGCATCGCCGTGCAGGGAAGGGTTGCATGGATTACACCGCCTGGTATTCAGGGGGCTCGCGCTCAGGGCATTGGCGTCCAGTTCACCAAGGATGACACAGGGCGTGGCGCGAAGCGCCGTATTGAGGGCATTCTCGGCGCTTTGTTAGCCTCCTCACGCCCCACACATACGATGTAGCGTTACACGCAATATTGTCCGGTTCCTGCCCGTGTTTGTTGATTCCCACTGTCACATTAATTTCTCGGACTTCACAGAGGACGGGGATGCCGTGGTTGAGCGCATGCGGGCGGCAAACGTCTCACATGCCATGTGCATCAGCGTCACCTTGCCGGAGTGGCCATCGGTCGTTGCCCTATCGGATCGGCACGAGAATATTTACGCCACTGCTGGCGTACATCCCGACTACGAAGATATTGAGGAACCGACGGTCGCCGATTTGCTGACGCGAGCGCAGCATGCAAAGGTGCAGGCGATAGGTGAAACCGGGCTTGACTACTACCGCCTTCAGGGCGATCTTGAGTGGCAACGACAACGGTTCCGCACCCACATTCGCGCCGCGCGGGAATGTGGCAAACCCCTTGTGATTCATACGCGTAGCGCGTCTGAGGACACGCTCGCCATCATGCGCGAGGAGCGGGCCGACGAGGTCGGTGGCGTCATGCACTGCTTCACCGAAACATGGGATGTGGCCAGCGCGGCAATGGATCTGGGCTTTCATATCTCGTTTTCCGGAATCGTGAGCTTCAAGAGCGCCAAAGATATACGCGATGTGGCGCAACGTGTTCCGCTGGAGCGGATGCTCATTGAAACCGATTCGCCGTATCTCGCACCCGTGCCGTATCGCGGTAAACGCAACGAGCCGTCCTTCGTACCTCACGTCGCGGCGGCCATTGCGGCGGTTCGGGGGATCGATGTGGAAACCGTTGGCCACGCCACCAGTCAAAATTTTTTCTCACTGTTTCGGGTTACACCATGATGCCAAAAATCATTGGGGCGTTGTTGCTCTCCGCCGCTCTTGTGCCGTCGCTCGCTTTCGCGCAAAGCAGGACCAGTACTGACGATTTGTTCAAGATGATCGACCTTGATCGTCCGAGCGAGGTTCGCGCCTTGCTACTGAAGGGCGTTAAACCCGACGTCGTTGATGTGCGTGGCGATTCGGCCCTGATTGTGGCGTCACGCAGCGGTCAACTTTCCATCGTGCAGAGCTTGGTCGACTCGGGCGCTAAAGTCAATCTGCGCAACAAATGGGGCGACAGCGCGCTGATGGTGGCAGCGCTGAATGGGCAGGAAACCATTGTGCGCTACCTGCGCAGCAAGGGCGGGGATGTGAACAGCACAGGCTGGACGGCGCTGCACTACGCGGCAGTGAATGGACATGCCGACGTTGCAAGGTATCTGCTGGATCAGGGCGCAAATCCGGTTGCGTCATCACCCAACGGAATCAGCCCGCTCATGATGGCGGCGCGTGAAAACAAGACCGAAGTCATCAAGGTTTTGCTTGAGTACGGCGCGGATTTAAACCAGAAAAACGAAAAGGGCGAAACGGCCTACGACTGGGGCGTGCGCGAAGGGCACAAATCCGTCATAGAAATGCTGAAGAAAGCGGTCGCTAATTCTCGCTAGTGTCGCGAGCAGCCGTCGGGCTTGCCGACGGCGTCACATCCGGCAACGTCGGCAGCGCGGATTTCGGCGTTGCCGCTTGCGCCGACTGAATCACCAGCGCCGCTACGTCGGGCAAACCGCTCACGATGCGGCGTGCGCCGTTAAAAGCCTTTTGCCAATAGCGATTGTCAAGGCTGGTCACCTCAACCGAGCCACCCGAGCTCGGTGCGTGGATGAACCGGTTGTCACCGATGTAGAGCCCGACGTGCGAAAACTGGAATCGCCGCGTGTTGAAAAACACCAGGTCGCCGGGCTGCAAATCGTTGAGCTTGATGGATTCGCCGACACGGGCCTGTTCACGGGCGCTGCGCGGCAGCGAAATGCCAGTCGCCTGCTGGAACACGTAGCGAATCAAGCCGCTGCAATCGAGCCCCTGATCCGGTGTGTTGCCGCCGAAGCGATAGTCGACGCCGATCAGTGACAGCGCATAGCTTGTAATGTCGGCGACCGAATCTTTGGCCTTGTCGCTGAAACTGCGCAACGTTTTTTCGGCGCGCAGTAGCGGGCTCGCCGAATTGGATTCGTCGGCAGGCGCCGCCATGAGCGACATCGAAAGTGATGTCGAAACAAGGCTCGCCAGCAACAGCGGCATCCGTGCCAAATATCTGTGTTTCTCCATGAGCTCCATTTTAGACGACAAAAGCCCGGTTATCCAAGCGCCGAGTCCAGAGCGTACGCCCTGCGCTAACATTCAAAGTTAGCTTTGATTTTTGTTCAGATCCCATGCCCATTGACGCGTCAGCCCCGATCCAAGGCAGTTTGGTTGCCATCGTTACCCCCATGCACCCCGATGGCGCCCTGGATATCGATGCACTCAAACGTCTGATCGATTGGCATGTGGCGTCCGGCACAGCGGCGATCGTCATCGTTGGCACCACTGGCGAATCGCCGACCGTGGATGTCGATGAACACGCGCTTTTGATCAAAACGACGGTGACACATGCAGCGAGCCGCATCAGAGTCGTAGCAGGAACGGGCGCGAATTCGACGCGCGAAGCGATCAGTCTTAGCGCCTACGCCAAATCAGTCGGCGCTGATGCATCGCTCTCAGTTGTGCCGTACTACAACAAGCCCACGCAAGAGGGCCTGTACCAGCACTTCAAGGCGATTGCGGAGACCGTTGATCTGCCGATGATTTTGTACAACGTGCCCGGTCGTACTGTGGCTGACATGGCGACCGCGACGACGATGCGGCTGGCCGAAGTGCCCGGTATTGTTGGTATCAAGGACGCCACTGGCGACATCGCGCGTGGCAGTGAACTGCTTCGTCAGTTGCGGAAACTTGACAAGCGATTTGCGGTCTACAGTGGCAATGATGATTCTGCGCTGGCGCTGATGGCAATGGGTAGCGATGGTGTGATTTCCGTTACCGCAAACGTCGCGCCAAAAGCGATGGCTGAGCTTTGCCGCGCCGCTCTTGCCGGTGACTTCACCGCTGCTCGCACGATCAACGATACGCTGTTGCCGTTGCACCTTGATCTGTTCGTCGAGGCCAATCCGATTGCTCCGAAATGGGTGATGGCGCGCATGGGCAAGTGTGGCGCGACGACGCGATTGCCGATGACACCGCTCACGCCAAAATTTGAACCGGTGCTGGAATCCGCCATGCGCCACGCCGGATTGCTCTAAAAAATTACGCTAAGACTTGAGAAACAGGAACACGAATGAAATCAGTTTCAACGTTTGCACTCGCCGCATTGGCGACCGTTGCAGTCACCTTGGGCGGATGCAGCACGATTGCTGAGTACAGCCCATTTGAGGCCAAGCGCGTCGAGTACAAAGCCGCGCAATCGGGTCCTTCACTGGAAGTGCCGCCGGATTTGACGCCACCGAAGTATGACGAGCGTTTCCGTGCTGGAACGGCCACACTGTCAGGCGTTAATTCGGCCAATCGCGCTGCGGTTCTGTCGGGTGCGGGCGGTGTTTTACCGGCCGTGTCGGGTATGCGCATCGAGCGCGCGGGTACGGAGCGTTGGCTCGTCGTGCCGGGGACGCCAGAAGTCAATTTCCCGAAAGTTCGCGAGTTCTGGGCGAGCATGAACATGACGCTGGTCTCGGACGATTCGCGCATCGGCCTTATGGAAACGGACTGGGCCGAGAACCGTGCGCGCATCCAGGAAGACATCATTCGTCGCACCATCGGTCGCGTATTTGATGGCGTTTATTCCAGCGGCACCCGTGACAAATACCGGACTCGTCTGGAGCGCGGCGCCAACGGCACCACCGAGATTTACATCAGTCACCGTGGCCTCGAAGAGAAAAACGTAGGCAGCACCGCGCAGCCGCTGTTTCGCTATGAACAGCGCAAACCCGAGCCTGAATACGAAGCCGAAATTTTGAATCGCATGATGCAGTATCTGGGCGCGCCGAAAGAAGAGGCTCTCCAGATCGCGCAGGCAGCGGTGTCACCAGCGGCGACCGCTGCGCGTGTTGAGCAGGCGCAAATTGTTGCAGTTCCGGGCGCTGCGTCCGGCCTGTCGATGAACGACACGTTTGATCGCTCATGGCGTCGCGTTGGCCTCGCGCTTGATCGCGTGGGCTTCACCGTGGTGGATCGTGACCGTACGGCGGGAACGTACTTCGTGCGCTACGCCGATCCGGACACCATCGCCAAGAACGAACCGGGCATTCTCGACAAGCTCAAATTCTGGCGCAATGACACCCAGCAAGTGACCGAGCAATATCGCATCACCGTGAAAGAAACCAGCGGCAAGACCGAGGTTCGTGTGCTCGACGCTAAAGGTGTTGTCGACGGCACCGAGGTCGGCATCCGTATCGTCAAGCTGCTGTACGAGCAACTGCGATAGCTGTTTTAGCTTGTTTGGCAAGACCGCCCCGTGAGATTCGCCAGTCTCGGAAGCGGTAGTGAAGGTAACGCCTTACTCGTCCAGGTGGCGCAAACTACGGTCATGATTGATTGTGGTTTCGGCATCAAGGAAACCGTCCGCCGTTGTGCGCGTTTGGGCCTTGCTCCCGAGCGCATTGATGCCATCATCATTACCCATGAGCACGCTGATCACGTTGGCGGAGCGCCGGGTTTTGCGCGGCGCTTCAACGTTCCAGTGTGGCTCACGTTTGGTACGCTGTCCGCCACCGAATCGCGCTGGGACGGCTGCACGTTGCGTGGTTTTGATTCGCATGATGCATTTCTGGTCGGTGACATCGAGGTGTTGCCATTTCCGGTGCCGCACGATGCCCGCGAGCCTGCGCAGATGACGCTCACCGATGGCCAGCGTCGTCTGGGCGTGTTGACCGACGTCGGCGAGACGACTCTACACATCGAAGCTTCGCTCTCGGACTGCGATGCGCTGTTTCTGGAGGCGAATCACTGCGAGGACATGCTTTATCGTTCGTCGTATCCGCCGCGCCTTAAAGCGCGCATTTCCGGACGCTACGGGCATTTATCGAACGCAGCTTCGGCGGAAATTTTGTCACGGGTGGCCAGTAGCCGGTTGCAGCGCGTGGTCGCTGCGCACTTGAGCCGCGAGAACAATCGATGTGAACTCGCAAAAAACGCGTTTGCAGCGGCGTTGGGCGGCACGGCAGATGATATTTTTGTGGCAACCCAGGATGAGGGCCTGGAATGGGTAACGATTGCTTAGCCTGCACGGATCAGTGGCTTTTCGCTGTAATGACGGCTGATTAAGGGCTATGACAATAAAAATGGAAAAGTCGAGTTCTGGAATTTATTCACTTCAGCCCCGATCAAATGGAGCTTACAGCGAAAAGCTGTACAACCGAAAAAGTCGTCGCACGCCGCCCATAGCGGTTCTGTTCGACATGGACGGTTTACTGCTCGACACCGAGCGGATCGCCCGCGAGTCGGCCCGGGTCACGGCGCTCAGTTTGGGGCACTCGATCTCGGACGCGCTGGCGCTGCGCATGATTGGGTTGGGCAGCGACGAGCTAGGCCGCATGTTCGTCATGGAGCTCGGCGCGCATTTTCCGTTCGCCGAATACCAGCAGCTATGGAACGCGAAATACCGCGAGCTGCTTGCGTTGGGCATCCCGATCCGACCTGGCGTGACGCAGGCGCTGACTGCGCTGCGTGCGCTCGGCGTGCCCTGTGCTGTCGCCACCTCCACGCATACAGCGCACGCCAGGCATAAGCTCGAACAGGCGGGCATACTGTCGCATTTTGATGTTGTCGTCGGGCGCGACACGGTCGTCCGTGGCAAACCGGCACCGGACCTCTACCTGCATGCAGCTGATCGGCTTGGCGTTAAGGTCACGCAATGCTGGGCGTTTGAGGATTCACTTCCAGGATTGACTGCGGCTGTGGCGTCCGGTGCGCGTACGCATTGGGTGCCCGATCTGGCGCACATTCATGAGCACGAATTGCCCGCTGGCGTGGAAACCGTTAAATCACTACATGCCATTTGTGATTGGCTTCGCACAACGTAGTGACCTGCGGGGTAGGACGAATTAAACATCGAACACGAAAAAAAACCGATCACATTGCTGCGACCGGCTTTTAGAGGTTGCGTTAACTGAAACCGATTAGGGTTTCTTCACGGCATCCGGGTCAGTATCAAGGCGCACCTTTAGCGCCTACCGATGCGTCTTTAGCGGCTTGGACAGCCTTGCCTGCGGCATCTTTAGCGGCGTCAGACGCTTTTACTGCGGCGTCTTTCGTCGCTTCGGTGCCTTTCGCCATGGCGTCCTTGGCAGCATCAGCGGTTTTCGCTGCTGCGTCCTTGGTTGCGTCGACAGCTTTACCCATCGCGTCTTTGGTTGCATCCATTGGAGCGGGTGCAGTAGCGGCAGGAGCGGGAGCCGGAACAACTACAGCAGGTGCAGCAGCTTTCGGCTCTTCTTTTTTGCCGCAAGCGACAAGACTAACTGCGATAAGCGCAGCGACCAGGAGAGACTTTTTCATTTTGTTTCCTTACAACGTGAGTCGTTAACGAATGTGTGTGCCTTAAGGAGAATCTCCCTCAGTGGAGACCACCCCGATGAGCGAAACCGGGAATAGAACTGAGTGAGGAGCGAAAGTATATCGAAAACCCGAAAAGGGGAAATCGCGGAAATTACAGTCCGAACGCTTCCGGGAACACGCGGCGTCCACCTTGTTGCCAAACTACATTAAATGACTGGCTGTAAGTAGTTGATTTATATGAATCATGCCAATTGAGTGATCCGCGGGATTGCACTAAATTGGGGCGAAAAAGAATGTGTTGTCGGTCTGCAACAACGTAGTTTGCGGCGCTTTGCGGCGGGTTTTCGGCAACCATGACCTGAAGTTGATGGCCGTGTGTTTTGAGCAAACGCAGTAGTCGCGGCAGTCCGGATTGCACGGCGTGATCGTCACACAGCACCATTCGAACGCGCACATTTCGCTCATTCATCGCGGCTTGCAATGCGGCTCGTCGCGCGCGCGACTCCCAACCTTGCAACGTCAATGTTTGATCGAAAACATCGAGCGTTTTTTCGCAACGAGCGACGAGTTCATCGAGCGCGCACGACACGTCAAGCCACGAAACCAGTGGCCGTGATGCCGGAGACCCACTGCTATCCATCCACCAGAACTAGCTTGCCCTCAGAGTACCAGGCGTAGAGCGAATCGAGCGTCTCCTTCGCCTGATCACGGGTGACGACTGCGCGTCGAACGTCCGCCAGCGAGCGCCAGAAATGAGCATCGCCTTTTATGACGAATGCATCGCCGTTGATGAACAGATATTCGTCGTCGTAAAGGCACAGCGTTGCTGCGGCGAATGCGACGCCCTTCTCAGGCTGCATCGCGAGCTTGTTGAATGCAGCGCGCGTGATTGGACGCTCGGGCGCATCAAATTCAATCTGTGGTTTGACGTCAGTGGCAAAACAGCCCGCAAACTGCTTCATCGCGGCGCGATCAATCTGCATTTCAGCAATGGCACCGAGCACTTCGCGCTGATAACTGGCTGGCACTTTCGCGGGGGTCCGCGTCGCGGGCAAATCGGGATCACTCAAGCGACCGTCAATCTCGCTGGTTGCGCCGAGCCAATCGAGAAACGCATCCGCAATTTCCTGCCGCGTCGGCGCACGAAAGCCGATGGAGTAGGTGGTGCAGAAGCCTTCGGTTTGTGTCGCGACCCCCTCATGCGCGACTTGCGGTGGCAGATAAAGCAAATCGCCCGCCATAAGATCAAACGTTTCCGTCGGCACCAACTTCTTCAAAATTTTCAGCGGCGCAGCGGGGTCGAGCGACAAATCCTTCTGCTCGCTCAACTGCCAGCGCCGCGTGCCCATGCCTTGCAGGAGAAATACATCGTACGAATCAAAGTGCGGGCCGACGCCACCACCGGGCGCGGCAAGCGACACCATCACGTCGTCGAGCCGCGCATAGGGCAAAAAATTGAACTCTCGCAGCAGGGCGTCAGCGGCGGCTACGTGCAGGTTCAGACCCTGAATGAGCAGCGTCCAGCCGCGATCAGGCAGTGCAGCGATCTGCTTCTTGCTAAACGGGCCACTTTCAAGTTTCCAGTTTTTGCCGCCACCAATGATCAGCCGCGATTCGACGCTGGACGAGCTCGCGAGCGCCCACAGCGTTGGCACATCAACCAGCTCCTTGAAGACCGGCAACGCGCCGCGCATCAGCCGCCAGCGTTTCTGCCAATGTAGCGCCATGAATTGCTTGGCCGTCATTTCACCCAACAGCGTGCTTGCTTGTTTATCGTTACGGACGCTCACGCAAATTCCCCGTAGGCTGTAAGGTGCTGGAATCGATACAAGTACGGCTCTCTATAATTTGCGGCAGTGAAGATTCTAGTTTCCAATGATGATGGGTACGACGCGCCGGGCATAATCGCGCTGGCGGCAGCCCTGTCGTCACTGGCCGAGATCACCGTAGTTGCGCCGAGCCGCAACCGCAGCGCGACCTCCAACTCCATCACCGTCGACCGGGCGCTGCGAATCTCGCAGGCCGACAATGGTTTCTATTTCGTCGATGGTACGCCGGCTGATTGCGTGCACCTTGCCGTCACTGGCTTCCTCGATTTTCGGCCTGATCTCGTGGTGTCTGGCGTAAACGACGGCGCGAATCTCGGCGACGACACGATTTATTCGGGGACGGTGGCGGCCGCGATGGAAGGTTTTCTGTTGGGCATTCCGTCGCTTGCCGTTTCTTTAGCCGCTCGTCCAGCGACTCGCTTTGATACGGCAGCGCAGGTGGCTCGCGACATCGTCGCACGCTATCAAACGAGCATGCCGTCAACGCCGTGGCTGCTCAATGTGAACGTTCCCAGCGTGCCGTACGCTGAACTTAAAGGCATTCGAACCACCCGACTTGGTAAACGTCATCAAGCTGAGCCAGCCGTGAAAGCGATCAACGAAAAAGGCGAAGTCGAATACCGCGTCGGCCCCGTTGGCAAAGCCGCAGATGCAGGCCCGGATACTGACTTCGGCGCGATTGCCGAAGGCTATGCGTCGGTCACGCCGCTCTCCGTTGATCTCACTCAATTTGACGCATTGCATCTCGTGAAAGCGTGGCTCTCATGAGTGAGGCGATGGCACGAGCAGCGGCAGGCCTCGGCATGGTCTCAGAGCGCACCCGCTTGCGCATGATTGCGCGACTGCGCGAGCAGGGCATTCGTGACGAAGTCGTGCTCGTTGCAATGGCCGCCGTGCCGCGACATTTGTTTGTCGAAGAGGCGCTGTCGAGCCGCGCTTACGAAGACACCGCGTTGCCCATTGGCTTCGCACAAACGATTTCTCAACCTTACGTGGTGGCTCGATCATGCGAGTTGTTGCGCGCGGGCAAGGCCATTGATCTGGCGCTCGAAATCGGTGGTGGTTGCGGCTATCAGGCGGCCGTGCTGGCCCGGCTGGCGCGTGAGGTGTACACCATTGAGCGCATCGGCACGTTAGCCGCCAAGGCGCGGCAAACCTTATCGAGCATCGGTGTCAGCAACGTCAAAGTGCGCAACGCCGATGGTCAGGACGCAGCGTCGAATGTAGTGCAGTTTGACGCCATCGTGGTCGCGGCGGGTGGCGCGAAAATTCCGCCCAATTTGTTGGGCCTCATGGCCGATGGTGGGCGCATGGTGATCCCGCTCGGCTCGCCCGAACGGCAACGACTGACGCTGGTCACACGCAGTGGTGACACGTTTCAGCAAACCGCATTTGATGAGGTGGTTTTTGTGCCCCTAAAAACAGGACAAGAATAAATGCAGACTCCAAAACTAATCCTGACCACCGCAGCGCTCGCTATCGTTTCCGGTTGCACCACCCGCATCCCGGCACCGGTGCAGGATCGCACTGCGCAGCCGATCACGGTTCCGCAGCCCCTGCCGCAGGCGCTGCCACCGGTTGCGTCGGTGAATCCTGCGCTACCGGGTAACACGGCGGGATCGCAGTTTCACGTCGTGCAGCGCGGCGAAACGCTCTATGGGATTGCCCGAATTAACAATCTGGACATCAATGCGCTCGCCGCTTGGAACAACATCGCGGTTGCCCTGCCGCTTCGTGACGGTCAGGTGTTGCGCTTGCAGCCACCGTCTGATTTCGTAGCGGGTGCGGTCGCCATTGCGTCGGCAGCCGTGCCGAGCGCAACGCTTACGCCGATCCCGGCGACTGGGGCGATTCAGGGGCAGCCACTGCCATCGGGATCGACGCCGGTTACGACATCGGTGACCCCGATGGTTGAGGCACCGCTCAAGCGCGAGCCCAAGTCCCAGCGCGTACCGTATAGCGATGCCGCGCTTGCTGCCATGAAGCAAGGTGACGGCGCGCCCGTATTTGTCGTGCCCCCGAGCCCCGTTGCCAGTGCCCCTGCATCCACGATGTCGCCGTCACTCGGCGCGCTGCCCGCTCTTCCCGCGACTGCGCCAGCGCCACTGATCGAAACTGAAATCAAACCGGGCGCAGGTATAGACCGTGACGGCATCGCGTGGACGTGGCCGACCTCTGGCAAGGTCACCAGCAAATTTAATGATAAAGCCCCGATGAAAGGCATCGACATCGCCGCCAATGCGGGCACACCGGTCGTCGCAGCGGCGGCGGGCAAGGTGATTTACGTCGGCAAAGCGCCGCGCGGCTTCGGCCAGATGATTGTCGTCAGTCATGCCAAAGAAACCGTGAGCGTGTACTTTCACACCGACAAATTACTGGTGAAAGAACAGCAGCGCGTGTTAATTGGGCAGAAGCTCGCGGAGGTCGAAGATTCTGCGGGCAGCAAAATGCACTTTGAAGTGCGCCGTCAAGGCCGTCCGCTGGATCCGATGTCGTTGATGCCGCGATAGTTTGTGGATTGCGTCTTTGGCGCGATCAGCTTTTTTATAAAAACTATTGCACACAAGGGATAAACGCATAAATCGGCTAAAGTCGACATGTCGCAGTTGCTGGCCACAGCCCCTATGAAATGGGCCTGACAGCCTAATGCTATACATCGACCGTCGGCGCATTTTCAGACGCTGATGCCGCAAAACGATGCGGCCTCGCAGGTCGCTGAGTGGGTATCAGTAATAACGCGTCAAGTGTACCCATGGCGCGAGCGGCGCTAAACCGTCGTCGTTGACTCGTTGCGTCGGCGGCGCTTCAGGCCCAATCCAGTCTGAGCGACCTTGCGCCGAGAGGATATCATTCATCACGCGCGGGTCGCGGCACGCAGTGGCCCAAAGTTTATTGTCGGAGCGGGTCTGCCGCACCCGTTTGGCGTACGTTTCAAGCCAGCTTTGCGTGGCACGCGTTGCGCGCACAGTCGCACGGGCGAGCAGGCCGAAGGTGCTCAACGCCACCACGGTCAAAATCGCCCATTCAACGGCGAAACCGGTTTCAACGCTGTTCAGCGCGCGTTCGGTCGCGGTGACGACCGCCATGATCGTGACGCCAAGAACGTAGGTCGGCAATCGCTTGGCCGCGAAGATTTCAGAAATGACGCTTTTGGCGGCGGATGCGCCTTTGGTGACGCGATCCAGACCGTCGTGCGAAGTATGGAAGTGAGTAGCCATGATGTTGATGTCCTTTTCTTGCTAAATGTCGCCGGCTGGGTGAACAGGCGACACCTGCAATCTAGGGTAACCCCTGATATATTGCAAATTTATATTAGTGATTAGATGTATTCGCAATGATGATGAAAAGAGCTGGCCAATGCATCAATTTCGAACGCTAGACCTCAATTTACTGCGTGTTTTCGACGAGGTGATGGCCACCCGAAACACCACGCGCGCCGCAGAGAATCTGGCGATGACGCAACCTGCGGTCAGCAACGCGCTGCGCCGTTTGCGTGAAGCTTTGGGTGATGAACTGGTCACTCGCGCCGGCTACGGTATCGCGCCAACCCCGAGAGCCATTGCGCTATGGCCGGTGGTGCGCGAGGCACTCGCCTCGCTACAGGCCAGCATCACGCCGGACGCCTTCGACGCGGCCACCTCGAAACAGGGTTTCGTGCTCGCGATGGCCGACGCCACCGCCGCCATGTTGATCCCGCCCTTGATCCGTCACAGCGAAATCAACGCCCCCAGCATCAGCACCCGCGTGCTGCCGCTCACCACGCGCGACCCGCGCGCCCTGCTGGAGGCGGGTGAGGTCGATCTCGCGGTCGGCTACTTCCCGGCGGTGGTCGCGGCGATCAATCTGCAAAGCATGCAAACCGGCAATCCGGATAATTTTGCGCACACCCAGCTCTACAGCGGCGAATACGTTTGCGTGATGCGGCGGGAGCATCCGCTGGCGGCTGATCTGGTGCGTAAACCGCTCACGCTGGATGCTTATTGCGCCGCGCATCACTTGCTAGTCAGTTTCTCCGGACGACCTTTCGGTTTCGTCGATGAGGCGCTCGCAGAAATCAACCGCACCAGACGCATTGTGCTCACCGTCAATCAATTTTTCACAGCCGGTCGGGTGGTGGCCGGGTCGGACTTGCTCACCGTTTTGCCAAAGCACTTTTTGCCGTCGACTGGGATCAGCGATGAGTTCGCTGTCGTTGATTTACCGTTCGACGTGCCCCCCGTTCGCGTCGACATGGTCTGGTATCGCAGAACGCAAACGGTTGCGGCGCAGCAGTGGTTGCGGGAGGCCGTGACTGAAGCGGCGAAAGAGGCGGTGGCGGCGGTTCACGCGTAGACGCAGAGAAGCTGGAAGCGTTGCTTATTCTAAGTAGCTATCAAGATGAGTCTAATTATGGCATGATTCCGAGGTCAACAGACTTTTGGAGCGATGTTCATGGCGAGACCCCGTCGAGTGGATATGGAGCTGGTGGCGCTAGCGCAAATGCGGGT
>JAYVPF010000108.1:0-7212 GCA_043757535.1 Burkholderiales bacterium | reverse complement strand
ACTTTGGCATCGGCGGATGATGTTGCTTATTGACTTAGACACCAATAACAACGCGCCTCTCGGCTCATCCGCCGACCTGCGCCGGTGAAATATCCGGGCTAAGGCCGACTACCGGCAGCAGCCAGGGCTGTCGCGTGATTTTCATGCGTTGCTCCTCAACTCACCGATCCAGCGGTCGCTTAATCGTGACTCTGACTGCACGAGCGCTTGACGGCGAGTCATTTCTTTTGGTTGATCAGTTGCCATATGTCAAACATGATCGATGGCGCAATTTGCGGAGAAACCGGCTGACCCTTTCCGTCGATGACGTTCCAGGCCGCCACTAACGCGAGATTGAGCGAAAGGCTCAGGATCGGATCGTCGCCGGTGCCTTTTATTAGCGCGAAGGCAGGATTGAGGCCGATGCTAACGCCGCTTTGCGCTTGCTTCTGGTTTTCGTTCTTCTGCAAGAACACCGACACGCTGGGCAAGCCCAGATCAAGGCGGCCTCCAAAGTATTTGGTGTACGCGTCGGCGCGTGGGACGATGGGAGCCAGTTGAACGGCGCCCTGCCCGGTCCAATCTCCGTTCGGAGATCTGAGGCCATTAACAGCCACTTGTCCACCGGGGGAAATTTTCATGCCCGCAAAGCCGATATCGCTCCAGCGCACCACCACCGTTGTTGAACCCGAGAACACAAAAGGCGAGGGTGCATAGGGGTTGAATGCAAACGTGTTGCCAGCACCAACCACGATATTTTGAAATTTGACCGTCTGTCTGGGTGGGTCTGGATCAGCCCTTGTTTTCGGGAACGCAGGTGAGGAAATGGGTACCGGAACGTGCGGCAGGTGCTGCAGGCACGTTTTGCAGGTTGCCGATTGCGCCATCGCGGCTGAATGCAGCTGCGTCAGCCCAGCGAGCGTCGCGCCCTGTCCGGTTTTGTACGCCATCGCGGTCGACAGCAACGAGACCATCGGAAACAGGGCCATCGCGGTGTTCGTTCCGACCACGCCGTCCTGAAAAATATGAGCGGCACGCTGAATACGTAGTACAGCAGCTTTAGTTTTCCAGCCGAAACTGCCGGTAACCGGCAACGGCGCGACGCCCGTTCCGCGAAAGTGAAAATTGAGCATACGCTGAAGGTTGCGAACGTCATTGCCGCTTGTACCTTCAAATAGATCTCGTGACATATTGAGTCCTTTCAGATCATGCAAATGGGGTCGGTACGGTCTTCAATCGCACGTCCGCGTTGCGGCGATCAACGGCATGGCGAAAGGATTGCTTGCACGAGCGTTCCGCCAGCGCGCTATTCCGAAGGACGTATTTAGCGTCCGATTTATTCCCGAGGACGGAACCCGCTGCGCTACTGATCGTGCACCGAGCATTCCGGAGCACTAGCGGCACGGCATCGCCGATAGTCGTTAGCATCTCGTTGTCAGAAGCGAGTCGTGTCGCAAGAGCGCGAGGTGACGCCGTTCCAGGCAACAACGTGTTCGACGCTTTGACAGGGATCGCCATTGGGCGTCAATAGCGATCGCTCCTCCACTATGGCGGAATCTACTATCACGGCAGGCTGATCAGCAATGACCGCTGCAAACGTGACTGTTGGGGCAGACACATTGGCAGCGCTTAGTACCAGAATTGCTGCGACGTATCGCGAGGACAAATTGCGGTGGATCGTGTTCATCAATAGTTCCCTTTGAATCGGAAAAATTTAGAAGTAATTCGCTTCTACGGAAAATGGCCGTGCTCGTAAGCGATTTCGACTAAGAACAACAAAGCTTGCATTGCGTTTTGACGCCGCACGGTGCATAGGAATGCTGCTTTCTAAAGTGGCGTCATGGCGTTGGCGTCGAGGCACTTTCACTCGGGATTTGCTTCGAAGCCTGTTGAATTCGCAGCAACATGGGCATCGTGCGCGCCTGCATGAGCCCCACGGTCTTGTGCATAACCACCGGTAATTTGTCGACGTAAGCGTGTCCAACGGAACTTGAATAAAAGCTGGTCAGACCGTCTATCTCTTCCTGAGAAAAGCTCTCGGTATAGATCTGCACGTAGAGCGGCTTCATCTTGTCCCAGCTCAACTCCTCTTTCATGGCGACCAAAAATTTCTCCGTGTAGGCATCGACAACTTTTTGCCGCTCCGCCGCGTTTACCTGCGTTGGGAGTGATCGATTGACCGCGCCCTTCATCAGACCGTCCATAGTCTGAAACACAGATTCCAAAGTTTTCTCGGCATGAACCAGCGAAAGCAGGTTGTCGACCGACTCAGGGCTCGGTGGAGCTGCGTAGGCGAACGTGGACAGGAGAAGCGAGAGCGCAAGTGCGAGCAGGTTTTTCATGATTGATCTTTCAAGAATGGAGGGGGTAGAAGTCTTGTCGCCGTTGCCAAAAGAAGCGATGGCGAATCTGGCGTGCGTTGTTGATTTGGGTACGCACCGCGCTGCAACCACAAACACTGGCGACATGGGTTGACGCGAATGTGGACGCGCACGCGTGTTGCTGTATTGCGCTCAGATCATATGCTTCGAAATTCACACACGAAGAACGAGACTCAGACTGCAGTACCTCGGCAGATCGCGTTCTGACCGGCACGAGGGCGGGACGGATCGGCGAGGCGTTGTCGCGTCTCGTCACTGCAATCGAGTCGTCGCTGCGAACACCCTGAGGCTGGGTGCTCGCAATGGCCGAAGTCACGGCGCTCGTCACGCTGAGCGCGACGAGAACGGCGGAACGATGCAAGCGGCTGAGTGTCATGGCTGTCAAGCAATGGCGACCGATGTGGCTTGGCCAATAGAGGCCACTCGCAACGGCACGGGCATCATCGGTGGTTCGTCCAACGGGGCTGGAATAACCGGCATTGTTTTCTCGGCGAACAGGCTGTCCAGGATGTGGCGATCTGGCGGCAGCGGTTGCGGATTGATGGCAATGACCGCACCGGATAGCAGCGACGTGTTGGTGGGTATGGGGTCTCGCGGATAGCGCGGTGGCAGCGACTGCGGGTCAATCGCGAGTCGCAACGTAGATGCGGTTGTGGGTATGGCAACGAGCGCTTCGCCACGCGCGTCGTAGCCATAGGCCACGCAGCCAAAGACTGCGATCAATGCGGTGAGTTTCAACGTGCTTTTCATGACATTTCCGTTAGTGACGCGAGGTGACAGGAGATCGGCCTGCGGGCATGCGTCGGTAGGTACCGCACAAGTCGTGATCCACGTTCTGACCGCGCAACGCGTTGCCAGCATGTGTGGAATGGATATGAAAGAGCCCGATGCGCTTACAGCGCGACGACAAGTCGGCCTTCCGGCGGTCGGGGTGACGGCAGTGCGTTGCAGAAGAAAAAGCGTCATCAGTGGCTCCTTTCGGATCGATGCAATCAAATTCGCATCGGTGTCGCCACTTTATTCAGCGCAAGTCGAGACGTCCTTTAGCCGTGCTAAACGTTGCTAAATATTGCTGTTTTGGGCGTCGGAGCGACGGATGGCCGTGTTTTAGGACACGCCAATGCGCACGGAGTTTTCCGTGCGGAAAAAAACACAAAATTAAACCGGTGGTGCAGCGCGCTAATTGTCGAGCGCGAGCCGCTTCACTTCCGCCTGCGTGAGAGAGGCTCCCTCGAGCATGAGGCGAGCCACCTCGTCAGCCCCCAAGGCATCAGTTGCGATGCGTTCCGCTTCGCGCACCGCGCGCATCTCGTTTAATTGACGTTCTTCGCCCGGCAGCGTGGTTTGGTGATTGACATAGCCGATGATTCGCGCTGCGTCGTCAGGCTGGCCTTCTAACGCTGCAAGCAGGGCGAGATTGTGGGACAGCATGCCAACCAGATCAAAGCGAATTGCCAGCGGCCACGCGTCAAGACTCACAGTCCGCGCGGCCGCGAAATCACGTCGCCAGACATGCGCGTGTGCGAGATTGTGGCGGGCGTAAGTGAGTGTGGATTCGAATCGCGTTTTGCGTAGCGCCTCGACCAGTTCAGTGCCCGCGCGTGCCGCGTCGTCATAACGCTTGAGCAAGAGTTCCGCATCCATCGCCGCGACCATCGCGGAATATCGCGCACGCGAATCACCAGCTTCGTCGGCAAGCACTACCGCGCGCCGCAGCCATTGCACTGCGCTCGACAAGTCACCCACGTTGCGACAATGGTCGCTCTCGACGCGCATGAGGTGGTAGCGTAGCGCTGCTGGCCAGGATGCATCTGCGAGTTGGCGTATTTCAGCGACGCATTGATGCGATGCCTCAGCTGCCGCAGTGTCGTCCGTTGCCAATATCGTGAGTCGCAAGTGGTGTCCCGTCAGCATCCAGAAAAGAGCCGCGTGGTCGCCAATTTGGCGCACTTCTTTCAGTGCATTTTGTCGCTCTTCGTCGGTAGCCTGACTGGCAAACATGGTCGCCCATGCGTGCCAACACGACCACCAGCGTGCGCGCAGGGAGGCCGGTAACGACGAATCGTTCACGAGTGCGCGCGTGGCATCCCACAGGGAGCGCCGATTAGGTATCGCGGGCTCATTGACCATTGCCCAGTCCAGGCAGGGGGCCAATGCCACCGCAGTGTGTGGGTCGTGCTGAACGGACCAAGTCAGCGCCGCTTTACCGTCGGCGAGGTCGGGTTCTGCGGCCGCCCGGAAGGCGTCAGCGCCCAGGCGACCCGTCCGCCACTCTTGGTCGGCATGGCAAAACCGATCACGTAAGGCATGGGCACAGCGACGCGCAATCGTCTGTGCTTCGTCCGAAGCCCGCAGCCGCTCACGTGCATAGGCCCGTGGCGTATCCAGCAGCACGTAGCGTGGCGGGTCGTGATCGGTAGTCGCCACGAGCGAGCGATCTACCAGTCCAGTCATAGCGTCAAGCACCGACCAATGATCCATTTGCTCATCAGCCGCCACTTGCTGCGCCGTCGCGAGGGCAAAGCTACCGATGAACACGCCCAATCGGCGAAACACTTTTTGTTCGTTGGTGGCTAACAACTCGTGACTCCAGTCGAGTGCGGCATGCAGTGTTTGCTGTCGCGCCGGGGCTAGCCTGTAGCCACCCGTCAGTAGTCGAAACCGTTCTTCAAGTGCGTCGGCAAGGCCGTGCAAGCCCAAGCTCGGGAGCCGCGCTGCAGCGAGCTCGATAGCCAGCGCCAGACCGTCAAGCTGGCGGCAAATATCAATGACGAGCCCGACGTTATCGTTGGTAAGCTTAAAGCGGCGATCTGCCGCTCGTGCGCGGTCGACAAAGAAGGCGATTGCGCTATGGGCCAGGGCATCGCTGACGTCGGTTGGGCCATCCGGCAACGTTAGACTACCCAGCCGGAATACTCGCTCCGCCGGAACGCGTAGTGGCACCTGGCTCGTGACGACGACGCGCACCATGGGCGCGGATTCGACCAGCCGATCAGTCATTCTTGCGACACCTTCGGCGACATGCTCAGCGTTGTCAAGCGCGAGCAGCATCGCCCGAGAAGCCAGCGCGTCGGCGAGGCCGCGCGCGGCCTCACTCGGCCCCAGCTGGATGCCCAATGCCATGGCAATCGTGCGCGGAATCTGTTCCACACTGTCGGGCCGCAATGCCGAGAGATCAACAAAATGCGCGCCATCGCTGAAATCGGCGTGCCGCTGACGCAACAGGTGGCGCGCGAGATGAGTTTTTCCGATACCACCTGCGCCCACGATGCTGACGAGGCTATGTTCATGAGTCAGCGCACACAACGTAACCAGCTCGTCTTCGCGCCCGATCAACGCCGCTAACGTGGCAACGACGTTGCCGGCAGATAACTCCGCGACTTTGGTGAGCAAATTTGGTAACGATTCGACCGACGCACCATCCACTGGCGATTCAAGCGTCGCTGTGAAACGATAACCACGGCCCGGAACAGTGGCGATTGCCTGCGAACCGAGCGCCTTCCGCAATGACGAAATTTGCACCGTCAGGTTGTTCTGTTCGACCACCATGTCTGGCCACACCAGATCAAGCAATTCGTTCTTGGTGACCAGCCGCTCGCGCCGCTCAATGAGGGTCAGCAACAGATCGAAGGCGCGCGACCCGAGCACAACGGATTCGCCGCCGACAAACAGACGCCGCCGATTCGGATGCACTTCAAAGCCTGAAAAACGTATCGCTTCCACTGGGTGCCTTTGACAGACCACACCAAACAATTTTGCCTCCGTTTTAACGGGCGCTGCAAGCTAATTCGCCTTGTCAAATGGACAATCGTTGCTTCGATCCTACCCCAACGCCAGTGCGTGATCTCGTACCGCTAGTTATTGCACCTAAAACAAATGAACCCCTTGAAGCATTGCGGGCACGAGATGCTCGTGACAGAACTCCGTGACTATCGATCACTTATAGAGAATAACATTGCGTCATTCACCGCCTATCAATACCAACAAACCGCCATGAGTGTCATACCCAAGACCTTCCATCATTGGATTCGCAGGCCACGACTGCTCCTATCGGGAATCATCGGCACGCTGATCTTTGCGGGTTTGGTCAGTTTTCAGCCGCCTGCTTTTGCGGGACTGATTGCGTTTAACGTCTCCGCGACGCTTTTTTTGGTGTTAATCGGTATTCTCACCACGCGCGCCAATACCGTCTCGATGCGCCACCGGGCCCGAATTCAAGCGGACAACAAGTGGGTGGTGCTGCTCGCAAGCTTGAGCGTCGCTGCGGTGGTGATCATTGCGTTATATAGCGAACTGCATGCTGCGAAAGACAAATCGCTTGGCACGATCCTGCTAGCGAGCAGCACGATTCTCGTGGCGTGGCTCTTTGTCGCGACGATGTTTGCCCAACAGTATGCCCATGATTTCTACATGTCGCCGAGACAGATGATATTTCCCGGTACCGAACAGCCGAATTATTGGGATTTCACCTATTTTGCGGTGGTGCTCAGCATGTGTTGTCAAACCTCAGACGTTGCCGTGACGTCGACCAACATGCGCCGCCTGGTGATGTTGCACAGCGTCGTTTCCTTTTTCTTCAACGTCATCATCATCGCGATCACCGTGAGCGTAGTCGCGGGTGTGTTGTGAGGCGAGCGACAGCGCCGTCGTTTGCGGCTCGGAAATACGACCTGTCTTAAACGCAACAGCGCTAGTCAACGGTAAACTTTCGCGGATCGTTGTTGGCCATCATCGTTTAACAGCCGTTGCGATACCTAGTTTTACTGTGTTATTAAAGTAGAATTTCGTTATTGTTAACGGTATGAGCGGTGGTCGCGATGGCGAAGCGTTTTGAGGCTCGGTTTGAGAGCTA
>JAYVPF010000107.1:0-27175 GCA_043757535.1 Burkholderiales bacterium | reverse complement strand
AGCGCGGGTCGCGGCAGAGCCGCTCCTACAGGCGGTTGATGCAGAACGATGCCACTGCATCGACATGCTCCGCAAATTCAGTAAGCGCGTGATTGCTGCCTTCGATGATGTGCTGCTGTGCGCCAGGGTAATGGTCGCGCATCTGTCGCCAGTCAAGCACTTCGTCGCCCGTAGCGGCAAGTAAAAAATAGCGCTGTGGTTTTGTAATAACCGCCACGTTCAGCGCCGCGAGTTGATCGAGATACTCCGCTTTAAACTCAAACGGCGTTTCTCCGTCGTAAGCAAAACCATCGCCAATGTGAGCACCTAAATCAATCTCAGGATGCACCGCAGGGTTTAGAAGTGCTGCTCGGCAACCATAGCGCTCCGCCAAAAAAGTCGCATAAAAGCCACCTAGTGACGAACCAATCAGCGCCCAGTCCTTCGCCGCATCGCCGCGATCCTCAATCAGCTCGCGCGCCAATTCAATGGCAACGGTCGGACTCGCGGGCAATTGCGGGCAGATGAAACGATGCTCGGTGGTCGCAAAGTGCGCCGCCATCAAGCGCGCCTTGGTGGATTGCGGGCTGGATCGGAAGCCGTGGAGATAGAGGATGTTCATGAAGCAATCCGAGCTTTCGACAATATTTAGGAAATGCGACCATTTTGTAGGAGCGGCTCTGCCGCGACCAGCGCTTGCACAACGCCTAGTTCGGTTGTGCCAGATTCAATCGTGGCAGAGCCGCTCCCACAAGCGCGCCGGCACCTCCCCTCGCTACAATCACGCGGCCCAGCGATCTGGCCTGCAACGCTAACTATTTATTGGTAGCCCATGACAAAACCTACGACCAAACCTATTGTCCCGAATTTCTCTTCGGGCCCTTGCGCGAAGCGCCCCGGCTATGACGTGAGCACATTGCAACTCGACACGCTGGGTCGTTCGCATCGCTCCGCTTTGGGTAAGAAAACATTGGCTTTGGCGATATCGGAAACCGCTCGGATTCTGGGCTTGCCGGAAGGCTATCGTGTTGCCGTGGTGCCCGGATCAGACACGGGTGCGATTGAAATGGCGATGTGGTCGATGCTGGGCGCGCGCGGCGTTGATGTTCTTGAATGGGAGTCGTTCAGCGGCGGCTGGGTGACCGACATCGTCAAGCAATTGAAGCTGCCAAACGTCAACCATCGCAAGGCCGATTACGGCGACATCACCGCGCTGGATGCGGTCGATTTCAACAATGATGTGGTGTTTGTCTGGAACGGCACGACTTCAGGCGTGAAAGTGCCCAATGGCGACTGGATTCCTGCTGGCCGTGTGGGGCTGACGATTTGCGACGCGACCTCGGCCGTGTTCGCGATGGAGATGCCGTGGGACAAGCTGGACGTGGTCACGTACTCATGGCAAAAGGTGCTGGGCGGGGAGGGCGGTCACGGCATGTTGATCCTGTCGCCGCGCGCGGTGGAGCGGATCGTTGAGTACAACCCGCCTTGGCCGATGCCCAAAGTGTTCCGCATGAAATCCGGTGGAAAACTGATTGACGGATTGTTCAAGGGCGAGACGATCAACACGCCTTCCATGCTTTGCGTTTCGGACTACCTCGATGCGCTGAAATGGGCGGAGAGCGTGGGTGGGGTGAAGGGCACGATTGCCCGATCAGAAGCGAATCTTGGCGTCATCGAGGCTTTTGTCGCAGCGAATGACTGGATTTCTTTTCTGGCGAAAGATAAGGCAACGCGCTCGAACACCAGCGTTTGCCTGAGCTTGAAAGCCACCGCAGAACAGGTCAAAACGATGACCAAACTGCTCGAAGCGGAAGGCGCGGCACTTGATATCGGCTCATACAAGGACGCGCCGGCGGGCCTGCGCATCTGGTGCGGTGCAACGGTTGAAAAGACCGATTTGCAGGCGCTGATGCCGTGGCTTTCGTGGGCCTATTCACAAGCAACGCAAGGGACAGCAGACTGAAACGCCATGTTCAAAATTCGAACCTACAACCAGATCTCGGTCAAAGGCCTGGAGCGTTTTCCGCGAGGTGGCTACGAGGTCGGCAGCGACATCGGCAGCCCCGATGCCTTCCTGTTGCGCAGTCAGAAATTGCAGGGGGTTGAAGTGCCAAAGTCACTGCTCGCGGCGGCGCGTGCGGGTGCTGGTGTCAATAATGTGCCAATCGCTGAATACAGCAAGCTCGGCGTAGTCGTGTTCAACACGCCGGGTGCCAACGCCAATGCGGTGAAAGAGCTGGTGATGGCGGGCATGCTGCTGGCGACGCGCGGAATTTTGCCGGGCATGGCGTACGTGAATTCGCTCACGCACATGAGCGATGCTGCAGAAATGGCCGCGCTGCTGGAGAAGGAAAAATCACGCTTCGCTGGCGGTGAAATCAAGGGCAAGACACTCGGGATTGTGGGTTTGGGGGCCATTGGTTCGCTGGTGGCGGACATGGGTCTGTCCATGGGTATGAAAGTCGTGGGCTTCGATCCGGCTTTGTCTATCGACGCTGCATGGCGCTTGTCGAATGAAGTGCAGCGTGCCGAAAATCTGACGGCGCTACTGACGCGCTCGGATTACGTTTCGATCCATGTCCCCGCGATGGAGGCAACGCATCACCTGATCAACGAAGCCGCTCTGAGCACGATGAAAACCGGCGCAGTGCTTTTGAATTTCGCACGCGAGAGCATCGTTGATTCAGAGGCCGCACTGCGCAGCCTGAACGGTGGAAAGCTCGGCAAATACGTCTGCGACTTTCCCGAACCCGCCATGCTCGGCAACGCAGGCGTGATCGCGATGCCGCACATCGGCGCCAGCACCGAGGAATCGGAAGAAAACTGCGCCGTGATGGCCGCCAACCAGTTGATCGACTATCTGGAAAACGGCAATATTCACAATTCAGTGAACATGCCTAGCGTTGCCATGGGCCGCGCCACGGGTACGTCACGCATCACGTTTTCCAACGACAACGTATCTGGCGTGTTGGGCCATGTGCTCTCGGTGCTGGCTGACCACAAGGTGAACGTCATCGACATGATTAATAAGAGCCGTGGTGAGCTGGCTTTCAACATCATCGACGTTGAATCGGCGCCTGCGGCGAGCGTGGTTGAGGCCATTGCTGCCGTTGAGCACGTAATCCGGGTGCGGGTGATTTAAGCCTTTTTTCTCTGTAGGAGCGGCTTTGCCGCGACCGCAGACCCTCATGCGGCACCGCCTTGGGTCGCGGCAAAGCCGCTCCTACACAGCGCAAGGCTTTGGTCAGAGATAATTACAAGTTAATTCAAACAATACCGGTCCCCATCATGGCAGTTCAATGCGGCATCGTCGGTCTTCCGAACGTCGGCAAATCCACGCTTTTCAACGCGCTCACCAAGGCCGGTATCGCCGCTGAGAACTATCCGTTCTGCACCATCGAGCCGAACGTCGGCATTGTGGAAGTGCCTGACTCGCGCCTCGCGAAGTTGGCGGAAATCGTAAAGCCGCAGCGCGTGGTTCCGGCTTCAGTCGAGTTCGTTGACATTGCTGGTTTGGTGAAAGGCGCGTCTACAGGCGAAGGTTTGGGCAACCAGTTCCTCGCCAACATTCGCGAATGCGACGCCACGGCCCACGTCGTGCGCTGCTTCGAAGACGATAACGTGATTCACGTCGCGGGTAAAGTCTCGCCGATTGATGACATCGAAGTGATCAACACGGAGCTTGCGCTCGCCGATCTGGCGAGCGTGGAGAAAGCGACGCATCGCTTCAACAAACTGTCGCGCTCGACCGGTGGTGACAAAGAGGCGATGAAGATGTTGCCGCTGCTGGAGAAATGCCAAAAGGTGCTGGATCAGGGTCGCGCCGTGCGCTCGCTCGATCTCGATGCTGAAGAAAAAGCGCTGATGAAACAGCTTTTCCTCATCACCTCAAAGCCCACTATGTATGTCGCCAACGTGGCTGACGCCAACGATCTCGCGCACAACGTGCACTATCAGGCGGTAATCGCCTACGCCGCCAAGGAAAAGGCACCCGTGGTCGCTGTCTGCGCCAACATGGAGGCCGAAATCGGCGACATGGACGACGGCGACAAGATGGAATTTTTGAAAGATTTGGGCCTGGAAGAACCCGGCTTGAATCGCGTGATTCGTGCGGGCTACGGGCTGCTTGGACTGCAAACTTATTTCACGGCAGGCGTCAAAGAAGTGCGCGCCTGGACGATCCACAAAGGCGACACCGCGCCGCAAGCCGCTGGCGTGATTCACACCGACTTTGAAAAGGGCTTCATCCGTGCGCAGACCATTGCGTTCGATGACTTCATCAAATTCAAAGGCGAAAGCGGCTCTAAAGAAGCGGGGAAAATGATCGCGCAGGGCAAGGAATACGTGGTGAAAGACGGCGACGTTCTGGAGTTTTTGTTTAACGTGTAGGTGCGTTAAAAACCCAACCTACGAAAATTTGCGCAGCGTATCCGCGACTTGCGCGAACACAGGCTCCCAACGCCGTGACTCGTCCTGCCTGAACAGGCGCATCGTGGGTGACCACGCGCATGTGTCGCCCGTGATTCCGTAACGCCAGTCGCCCGCGTGTCGGAGTAACACCCAGGTCTTCGCGCCGAGCGCTGCGGCCAAATGCGCAGCTGCTGTGTCAATGCTGATAACCAGATCAAGCGCGTCAATCAGCGCGGCCATCTGCGTGAACTCTACGGTGTCAGCCGAGCAGTCGATCACGTTCGCTGCGCCTAGCATTGCCGCGCCATGCTGCAACGATACCCAGGTGAATTCGGAGTTCGCTTCAACAAAGCAACGCATCAATTCGGGCGCGATGGAGCGGTCGGCCATTTGATTGTCCTGACCCGCGAATTGACCTTGCCAGACGATACCGATGCGAGCGCGCTTAGCGTGCCCGCCGTCCAGCACTGCCAATCGTTGCTGCCATTGCGCCACGTCGTGGTCGCGTGTCGCGATAAATCGAGCGGGTGCAGGCAAGTTTTCAAGCGTGATTCCGAGCGCCGCAGGCAACGACCACAGCGCGGCCCAGTAGTCGAATGCCGCTTGCTCATGCTCGCCCACCGCAACCACGCGGACGTCAGGAAATGACTGCTGCATCAAGGCGACTTGCGAGGGCTGCACGGCAAGCATCACCCTGCGACCGCGCGCCACGACCAGCGGCACGAAACGCGCAAACATGAAGGTGTCGCCCAAGCCCTGTTCGCACAGCAGCAGAATCGATTTGCCTTCAGCCGCTTCGCCACGCCAGATCGGTGTGTTCGCCGGAATCTTTCCGCTTGGCTGAGTTTCGGCAAATTTGAGCCGCAACTCATAGTCCGCGAAGCCGCGTCCGTAGTCACCTTTCGCGAGCAATGAGAACGTGCGATTCCATCGCGCATGGTCGAATCCAGGTGCGATTTCGAGCGCCTGATCGAACGCGGAAATCGAGCCGTCGATGTCATTGATCGAGCGCAGATTAAAGCCCAGATTATTGAGTGCGCCGACGTGTTTTCCGTCCAACGCCAGAGCACGCTCGGCTGCCGTACGACCGTCGTCATAGCGACCCGCCAACCACGATGCGGCGCTCATATTGCTGAAAAATTCCGGCTCTCGATCATTGATCTCGATTGATCGCTGCATGAGTGCAAGCGCGGCGGTGGGCGCGCCTTGCTGGTACTGCGCGAGCCCCGTGAAGTGCAGCGCGATGGCGTTGTCCGGCGCTTGCTGCAGCACCCGGCCATAGCGCTCAACGGCGTACGCGATGTCGCCCTGTTCATGATGTTTCAACGCGTCAGCGAGCAGCGTTTCAGCGGCCACAAAGGACGCCGTCGTTGCCTCCGCAGTCGGCAATGCGCCGTGGCAGGCTTTGTAGCGCTTGCCGCTGCCGCACGGGCAGGGATCGTTTCTGGATGCGGGAGGTGTCATCGCTTCGTAACCGCTACTAGTGAGAGCGTTGCACTCATTTCAATCCTTCGTACAAGAGTCGCATGCCAAGTGAAAACAAAACTACGAGGGTAATGCGCCGGAAAATTACGTCGCTGATAACGGTGTTCAGGCGCACGCCGAGCCACACGCCAATGGGCGCGAGCGGCATCAGAAGCAATGCGGTGCCGAGATTGGTGAAATTGAGTTGCCCCAGCAGCGCGAAGGGGATGAGTTTCACCGCGTTGACGACGGTGAAAAAGAAGACGGTGGTGGCGACGAAAGTCACGCGATCCAACTGCTTTGGCCATAGAAAAATCGTTGCCGGTGGGCCACCGGCGTGCGCGAGTGTGGAGGTGAATCCGGACAAACCGCACCACAGCCACGGGCGCACGATTTGTGGCAGCCACGATTTCAGATTTCTGAGCGCGGGCATTGCCTGATACAGGGCGAAGCCAACGGCAACGATGCCGAGCAAGGCTTTGGTCGTTTTGACCGAAAGCAGGCCAAACATCAGCGCGCCAATGACGATGCCGAGCATCGCTGGCGGCAGCATTACCTTCACGTCGGGCCACGACCATTTGCCGCGATAAGCGCGCAGCCCGAGCACGTCCATGACGCAGAGAATCGGCAGCATGATGCCGGCGGCCGCACCGGGCGCGATGATCTGGCTCATCATCGGCACCGCGATGCCGCCAGAGCCGGAGCCGAGGCCGGTTTTTGAGATGCCAGTGATGAGGACCGCAGGAATGGCCCAGACATAGAACCATGGATCGGTGATGAACGTCACTCGTTACGTCCGCGCCGAGCGCAGCAATTGTCCGACGCGTTTGTTCGCGTGCGCAATCGCTGCGTCGGTGGCTGCGCTGTATTTCGCCATGCGCAGAAATCCATGCGGCAACGAATCGAATTCGTCGTGTGCGACATCGATTTTCGCTTCGCGCAAGGTGCGCACGTAAGCGCGGCCTTCGTCGCGCAGTGGGTCACGTCCGGCGGTGACCATGTAGGCGGGCGGCAGGCCCGCGTGCGAGGCGGCGCGCGAGGGTGCGACGCGGTAGTCGTTCACCGCATGATCAACGCCCACGAATTGCCGCCAGTACCACTGCATGTCGGCGCGCGTGAGGCCGGGGCCAGCGGCGAATTCTTCGTAACTCGCTGTGCTGAAAACAGGCTCGATGCACGGGTAAAAAAGCGCCTGCAATGCGACGTGAAAATTGTCAACGTCCCGCGCGCGGATGGCAGTAGCTGCGGCGAGATGGGCGCCTGCGCTGTCGCCTGCCAGCGCAATGGGCGTGGCGCAATCCTGCGCCACGCGATCAGCGGCAATCGCAGACGCCGCCTGAAAACAGGCGTCGGTCAAAGCGCGCCAATTCGCTTCCGGGGCGAGTGGATAATCGACGCTGACGACCAACGCATTGGCTTCATGAGCCAGGCGCGCGCAGGTCGGCAAGTGCGTATCGTTGTCGCCAACCACCCAGCCACCGCCGTGAAAATAAATGATCGTCGGCACTGGCTCGTCCGTGCCGTCATGGCCGTAGAACAGGCGCACAGGCAGCTTGCCGACTTCAAGGTCGAGCGCGACGTCGTTGATCGTCACGCTGCCCGGCAGCGTCGTTTTGCCGAGCCCGCACAGTGTCCAGTAACGAGCACGTCTTTCGAGCGGCGTCGGGTTCGCGGGCAGCGGTGGAAACGTTGCGCCGAGGTCGGCGAAATAGCGGGCGAGATCGGGGTCGAGAGCGGACATTTTGTAGGTACAGCTTTTGCGTTAAACGTTTATTTAATAAGGGCTAAATGCGATTTTTAGCAATTATCGACTTAGGCCATTTTGCGTAATTAGCCCCGGTGAATCCTAGCATTCACGGAAAAGCTGATGCGCCACACGCATCGTCAATTCAGTGCCCAGCCCGCTCCCGCGCCAGCGCAAATTCGTCAACGATGGCAGCACGGCCCAGATACGTAGGCGCGACGTCTTCCAACGCCGTGGCGGTGCCTGCAAACGCCGGAAACGGCTCAGTGGAAACATTGTCGACTGACATCGATTTCACGTTGTCCGGTGTCAGTGGTTGTGTCGGCACGAACTGCAACACGCTGGCAAGCATTGACGTGGCAAATCCCGGCAATCCGATGATCATGTGTTTGTCGTGCGCAAGCATCATCACGTAGGCGACCAATTCTTTCAGCGTGTAGACCTTCGGTCCCACCAGTTCATAGCGCCGGCCGTAGGTTGATTCATTGTCGATTGCGGCAACAAATGCGCGCGCTACATCGTCCACCGACACCGGCTGAAACTTCGCAGACGCGCCGGGCAAAGCCATCGGCACGAACGGCGGCAACAGGCTCACCAACTGCGCAAACTTGTTGAGGAACAAGTCCCCGCGTCCGAAGATCACCGACGGCGCAAAGATCGTGAAATCAAGGCCGCTAGCGCTGACCAATGCTTCGCCACGCGCCTTGGTTTTTTGGTACAGACTGGGTGCATCGCATGACGCGCCCAGTGCGCTCATATGCAGGTAACGCGTCACGCCAGCGGCCTTGCAGGCAGCCAATGCGGACTCGGTGAAGCCGACATGTGCGCGCTCGAAATTACCATTCAAAACACCGATCAAATTAATCACGGCGTCCCTGCCGCGCGCGAGGTGCGTGAGCGTTGCCGGGTCTGAGGCGTCAGCCTCTTCAACCGTCACACTCGGCAGCGGAAACAGCGCGCGCGCATTGTCCCGTTTGCGTGTCGGCACGGTGATGCTGTGGCCCGCCGCGACCAGTTTGCTGCAAATGGCGCGGCCAACGAAACCGCTGCCGCCGAGGATCAAAATATTCATATTATTTTCTGCGTTTGAAGCGGCTTAGCGTTTCGCCGGGACAATGCCCAGCCGCTGCTTGATTGAGGTCAGTCCGCTGCCGCTCAAATGGGAATACCACACCGCATTGGCGAGCACTTTTTTAACGTAATCGCGGGTCTCGTTGAACGGAATGGATTCAGCGTAAATCGCGCCCTCCAGCGCGGTGTCCCCGCGCCAGGCCCGAGCGCGGCCCGGCCCGGCGTTGTAGGACGCCGCAGCCATCGGCTCCGAGCCACCCATCTGGTCGAGCACGGTGCGCAAATAGAACGTGCCGAAACCGGTATTGACGCCCACATCAATCAACTGGCTCGGGCGATATTCGCCCGCTTTCATTTGCGTGGCGATCCACTTTCCGGTCGCGGGCATCACCTGCATCAAACCTAATGCGCCAGCGGAGGAAACAGCCTCAGCCCAAAAGCGTGACTCCTGCCGAATGAGGCCGAACACAAGACCGTGATCGAGTGCGGATTGGGTGGCGGCTTTTTTGATTTCAGTCGCGTAAGGCATTTGATAGCGCAGTCCAAAATCATGCTGCATTTTTGTCCGCTCGGCGGTGTTGATCGAGCGATCCCAGATGCCTTTGCGGCGCATCCATTCGGCGGCAATCAGCGAATCTGTATCGTTGAAATCCTTGACCACGCTGTACCACTCTTTCGCGGCATCAGCGCGCAGGCCCAGCTCGGAGAGTTTGAGCACACGTTTGACCGCCACTGATTGGTCGAAGCGCTTCAAATCATCCGCCGTTAGCTTGACGGCTCCGGCTGTCAGCGCATCGGGTGTCGGCAACGGCGCACTGATCTGCTCGGCAGCCAACAACCCGTAAAAATTAAATTCTCTCGCGAGATCAACGTACAGCGCCTGCGCCCCCGCCTTGTCCGACAGCTCGTTTAATGCTCGCGCTTTCCAGTAGCGCCACGCCGGATCGCTTTGACCGTTGCTGCTATTACTCATGGCGTTCACCGCGCGCAACACCTCTGCCCACGCGCCCACGCGCAGCGCGCCGCGCGCGATCCATGCCGCCTGCCAGTCGCCGAGCCGCGTCATGGTGCCGTCGTCGCCCGTGCGTTTGAACCACGCGATGGCCTCCTCGCTGTCGAGCCGTCGTGCACTGGCATAAGCGAGTTGCCCTGCCGCGTAGCGCTGCTCTTCCTCGGTGAACTTGCCGCGCATGCCAAACCAGAGAGTGCGCGCCTTCGCGACATCATTGCGCGCCGCTTTGGTCAATGCGTACAGCGCTGCTTCGCGACGAGCGCGCGATGTCCATGCGAGGCCAGCACCGAGAAATGCTTCGGGCGAGCTGTGTGCGCGCTGCAATGTGTCGCCGTCCGGTGCGATGCCCTCGGGCAACGCCTCCGCAACACGCGATCCTGCGACGAACGTACCGCCATCGGCCACCGTACGGAATCGCCAGACGACATCATCTGCACTCACCTGCTTGCGTCGCGCCAACGCAGCAAATGCATCGGCGCAGGATTCGGTCAGCCGCTCTTCCCAGACGCCTTTCGGCACGACCAACAGGTCTTTGCCTTCGCCCCGACCCGCCCACGCAGTGCGGTAGCAGGCCACTTCGCCGTCGTCGGTGTCGAATCCAGCCGAGACTGAGGCGAATGAATCCCAGTCGCCCGTTTTCCCGAGCTGCTTGAGCCAATCCACGCGCAGGCGATCCGCAATCGACGTACCCGAGTATTTTTTCAGGAAACGATCAACTTCAACGCGATCTATCTTCTCGATTTGCAGACGTAGCGACCAGTACTCAACATAGCCCTCGAGCAGATGACCCCGCACCTGAGGCAGCGCGGCGCTCACACGACGCAATTCGCCGAGACGAAAGCCCTCACCGGCGTCTTTGACGGCAGCATCGTTGGCGTGGACATCGAGGGTCACAACACCGGCCAAAGCGATGGCAAGCAGAGCGGAAAGCGGACGGAAGAGAGTCATACCCGCTATTTTCCGCGAAGACTGACTTTTTCCTTCGATAGAATCCACCGAATGGAAAATGGGGCTAACGGAATCGGCCCGGTCGTGGGGCTTGTCATGGGCTCATCATCGGACTGGGACGTCATGAAAAACGCGGCGGAAGTGCTTGAGCGCTTCGGTGTCAACTTTGAGGCGAAGGTGGTTTCAGCCCACCGCACGCCCGACGACATGTTCACTTACGCCGAAACCGCCATGGAGCGCGGCATTCGCATCATCATCGCAGGCGCAGGCGGCGCAGCGCATTTGCCAGGCATGCTAGCGGCCAAAACAACCGTGCCTGTGCTCGGCGTGCCGGTGCCATCGAAATATTTACGCGGCGAGGATTCGCTGCTCTCGATCGTGCAAATGCCCAAAGGGGTGCCGGTCGCGACCTTTGCGATCGGTGAAGCCGGTGCGGCTAATGCCGCGCTGTTTGCCATCGCCATGCTCGGCATTTCCAACAAGGCACTGGCGCAGCAATTGCTCTCATTCCGCGATGAGCAAACGGCGAGCGCGCGCTCGATGCTGGTGCCGCCGGTATTGGCTGACAAATAAGGCTGATAAATAGCCATGTTGCCTGAAGGAAGCTGGCTCGGCTGCTTGGGTGGCGGACAACTGGGTCGCATGTTCGTGCATGCCGCGCAGGCGATCGGCTACAAAGTCCTCGTGCTTGACCCGGACGGCAATGCGCCCGCCGCGCAAGCCGCAGATGGTGTCATCGTTGCCGCTTACGACGACGCTGCTGCGATTGCGGCGTTTGGCAAACGCGTGGCCGCAGTGACTACCGAATTTGAAAACGTGCCCGCTTCGTCGCTTGAAGCGCTGGCGGCGATGGTTCCGACTCGGCCCGGTGCTGCGGCGGTGCGCATCGCGCAAGACCGCCGCAAAGAAAAACAGTTTTTTGCCGAGTACGGTTTGCCGGTCGGCGAATTCGCCGTGATCGAGCGCGCCGAGCATTTGCGCGATGCGCCAGCCGCGCTGTTTCCCGGCATTTTGAAAACGGCAACGCTCGGCTACGACGGCAAAGGACAGCAGCGTGTAGCGTCCACGGCGCACGCGCTCCTCGCGTGGATGAGCATGAAGCAGGTGCCGTGCGTGCTGGAGGCGCTGATTCCGTTTGAGCTTGAGATTTCGGTACTCGTAGCGCGCTCGGTCGACGGCGATGTGTGTGTGTGGCCGGTGCAAGAGAACCAGCACGTCAACGGCATTCTCGATCTGACGATGGTTCCGGCACGAATTGATGATGCGTTGCGCAACAAAGCGCAGACGCTGGCGCGTCAGCTAGTCACATCGCTCGACTATGTCGGCGTACTCTGCGTCGAGATGTTTGTCACTAAAGGGGGCGTGTTATTCAACGAAATCGCGCCGCGCCCGCACAACAGCGGGCACTACTCGATCGAGGCTTGCGTCACATCGCAGTTTGAACAGCAGGTGCGCGTGCTTGCAGGCGCGCCGCTGGGTGACACCTCACTGGTGCAGCCTGCGGTGATGGTTAATCTGTTGGGCGACGTGTGGTTCGATGCCGGGTTGGGCAACATCGCGCCAATGCAGCCTGCCTGGGCCGACGTATTGGCGCTAGCGGGGACGCATTTGCATCTTTACGGCAAAGCGGAGCCAAGAAAAGCGCGCAAGATGGGGCACGTGACATGCACAGCGGTGTCGCTTGATGACGCGCTACAGACGGCCGCAGCGGTGAAACGCGCGCTTCGGATTGCCTAGACTCGCTCTGAGATGCGTCCACCGCACCGCACCGACCAGCCCGCTCGCGAACGACCATCGCCGACGATGACCTGACGCGCGCGCGTTGCGCAATCCTTGCAAGCGGCGCACACTCGAACTTTTCCCATCGTGTCGCGTTACCCGCGTCAGTTGCGTCTATTCCATGTATTCGGAGGTGTTTATGAAGCATTTCAATTTCTTGAGGCTCCTCGTCGCCAGCCTCTTCGCACTGTCGACGCTGCTCACACCCGCCGCCGCGCAAACGGTCACCGTCGTCGAGTACCGCAACAAGACGCTCGACGCGTACTTCATCACCGGGCGTGTCGCGGAGCAACAATTGCTCGACACCGTTGCCGATTTTTCGCGCACCGGGATGAGCTTTCAGGCGGAGTCTGCGACGACAAGCAGCGCCGCACTCACGCGGGTTTGCCGCTTCTACGTGAACGTGGCAAGCCCATTTGTCAACTCGCACTTCTACGGGCGGCAAGGTGTGGACTGCGAATCGTTGCTCGCCGCGAGCCCTGCGGGATTCACCTACGAGGGCTACGACTTTGCGCTGCAAACGCCGACAGCGGCTGCGTGCCCTGCGGGAACGACTACGGTTTATCGCAGTTTTCGCGCGGCAGCCGCCGGCAAAACGTCGAATCACCGTTACAGCGCGAGTCAATTCTCGTACGACGAAGCGGTGGCGACGGGTTACGTCGGCGAAGGCGCAGCGTTCTGCGCCACATCTGCGACTGTGGCTACGGGTGCAGTTGCCACTGCCGTGGGCGTGCCTAACGGAACGCCGGTCAGCACCAGTATCGGCGCAGCCGGTGGCGCGCTCACCAGCGCCGACGGCAAGCTGACGCTGACCGTTCCCGCCAACGCGGTTTCGAGCGCGGTCACATTCACCATCCAGCCGATCACCAGTGAAGCACCGGGCGCTGTTGGTGGCGCTTACCGCCTGCTGCCCGATGGGCAAACGTTTGCCGTCCCAGTCAAACTGGCCTTCGCCTACGACGATCAAGATTTGGACGGTGCCAATCCCGATGCACTGGGTGTGGCGTTCCAGGACACGAAACGATTCTGGCGGTCAATGACAACGGTGCAGCTCGATCAGGTCAATCGCAAACTGACGGTGTCAACCTCGCACTTTACCGACTGGACGTCGCATCTACGGGGGCTTCAACTTCAACCGGGTCGGGCTACCGTCGCGGTGGGCAAGTCGGTGAGCCTTTTGTTGGTGAACTGCAGGAGCGGTGTGGATGAAGGAAGCGATCTTGCGAGTTTGGCGATAGTTTGCGTGCCAACATTTTTTAATGCCTCCGCGTCAGGCTGGGCCGTAAACGGCGCGCCCGGCGGTGTGGCCGGGCTTGGTCTGGTCGCGCAGACGAGCGGCATCAGCGCGACGTACACGGCACCCGCGACAAAGCCGTCGCCCAATCGGGTGGCGGTGAGCGCGCAAACCAGCGGCGCATTGGGAAGAGCGACGGTCGTTTCCAACATCACGATTATTGAAGCCTCGTGGAGCGGCACCGCAAAGTCAACCAGTGTTGCCTACAACGTCAACGCTGACGTGACTTGGTCTCTGGATCGTACGGTCAACAACGTGTCGACCTATCTGCCTTCAGGAACAGTGTCGATCAGCGGCGGCGAGTTGTTGAGCCGGTGCTCGCTCACACCGTCCTCTTTCGTCATTGGCCCTAACAATGGCGTCATGACCATTGACTACAACGCGAACCCGCCGACCTACTGGGCGGGCGGATCGGTGGGATGGCCCGCCATGCTGAACTGCCCGCCCAACCCGCAGTCCATCCCAACTAGTGCGACCGGGTTCTATCTCGGTGGTCAGGGCGGCCCCACAGGTCAGGCCGCTGCGGGCACGCTCAGCAACAACGGCACCACCATTGAAGGTACAGATACGGTCGCCGGACGCGCGATTTTCAACTGGAAATTTACGCGGAATTAGTAACGCGGAACCGGTCGTGGAACGCGTCGATTTGCATGCATTTTTTCTTTTCAGCTTTTCGTTTAAACCTAGGTTTTACTGGGGCTAGTGCGTCAATTTCTAATAAGTCGATATCTGCCGTAATCAAAGTTTAGGCCTGGTGCGGACGCCATTTTCTGGAAAAGCTGATAGTTAACCATTCGGCGGCGCGAGCCACGACAACGGGCGAGAAAACCTTACTCCGGCAACTCCACCTGCGGCATGCGCGCGAACGACCATCGCCACCATCACCTGTCCGAGCCCACCACCGCCGTTCAGCACTTCGGGAGCCGTGGCGTCTCGAAACAGCAACACTAGGCGACGGTTTAGGATACCGGTACGTTGTGGCGATGATCGAGTCGCGCTACGATGGTCGACGCCACTTTTTGTTAGCTGAGGAAACCGTTATGAAGAAGCGTTTGAATTTCATCCGATGCCTGATCGGCGTGGCATTCGCCGTCGTCGCGCCAGCGCTAGCACACGCACAAGCGCGCGACGAAACACTGATCGTTGTCGAGTACTACGTCAAAACCCTCGATGCTTACTTCATCACTGGGCGCACGAACGAACAACAAATCCTTGATCGCTCGGGAGAATACACAAGAACCGGCGTCACCTTTCAAGCGATTAACGCCGTGAACGCGAATCCGGATCTCACCAGGATTTGTCGCTTTTATGTGAACCAGACGAGCCCCTTTGTGAGTTCGCATTTTTATGGTCGGCAGGGAAAAGAATGTGAATCGATTCTCGCGATCGATCCGCCCGGCTTCAGCTACGAAGGCCTTGACTTCGCCGTACAGCCGTTGATCCCGGACCAAAATACGGCAGGCGTGATCACAGAAATATGTCCGGCAGGATTTAGTGCCGTGCGGCGTAGCTTTCGCCCGTTGAATACCAGCTCGGGAAAAACCTCGAACCACCGCTACACCGTGAGTGCAGCCACCTCAGCGCGCGCTGCCGCTGCCGGCTACGTGCCCGAGGGCATTCAATTCTGCGCGAACTTTATCACTGACATCCGCCCCTGAGGTGAGGGTCACTCCAAAAGGCGTGGAGTGAAAACGCGCATTTCAACTGAATCGCGACGCTGCGGTCAGCCCGACGATAACGCCCAAAGCTGATTCCCGTTTTTCCGCAATGCTGGCCACCGAGATTGCTTTCGTAGAAACACTGATTCGATGCCGTGGCCATGAGTTGCGCTGGCTACTCTCCACGCAGCGCAGGTGCGCACCAAACAGGCCCATCGCCCGCATAGCCCACGTTCAACAACATGGCGTAGGTGACTCGGCTTTGAGTCCAGCGATGCGCTACTTCCGTCGGATGAAACGCTTGATAAACAGGGGACATACCCAATGGGCAAGCGCCAGCGATGAGCTTTCCAACAGCAAACACCGCATCACCTGCTTCCACCAGCGGCTTGCCAGTCCACTCCCGTGTCAAGCGCTCGGCAACAGCGCGATCAGCAGTGAAAAAACTTCCTTTGAAGGGCGACGGGTACTTGAGCGCGAACAAGGGGGTCAACGCAGACTGTAAGTTTGCACGGAAGGCACCGAGCGCTTTAAAAGCGTAGGCTGTGCCAGAAGGCAGGCCAACCTCCACCCAGTCGAGCGGCAGACCAAAAATGCCGCCACGTAGTCCAGAGAAATCAAGCGTCACGGGCCCGGCGTAAGCAATACGTCCCGTCTCGTAAGGATCTTCAATGTTGTTTCCATCCACCCGAGCCGTCCAAAATGAGCGCAGCGACGTGGTAGTCAAAACAGCCAGAGGCGACTCTACCGTCTCGGCCAACGTCGAAAACCCGCCGGGCACTCCCCCCGGAATTCCAGCCGGAATAGTTAGGTCATCGTTGACCTTGCTAACGGAAATCCGCAACGTGTACTGCCCGCCCGGTAAGCCAGGAATGCGCACATCGCGAGTCGCGACGCACGGGCCCAACTTGACATGGGTCAGCACCACACTCAGGACGCTTCCCTTGAGATCGACCTCTCCAAAAATGGGATAGGTGTCGCTCAGGCAGTAAGCCGTGTTGAACGTCACTCGCGCTACGAACGGATCATATTCGCGGATCGACGCAGGCGTAGTGATAAACGCCACAGCATTCACGATAGGCAGAAACGCGAGGCAACAAAGAAACGCAATAGAAATGCGAATTTTTTGAGCCACTGCAAAAACACAGGGGGTCTTCATGATTACGGCCCGCTATACGAAGTGACATCGGAAAAATCTAGATACCAATATTGATTGGTCGGACTCGCCGCAACAAAAAATGCGACCCCTGCCCCGCCACTTCTAAATGCCGGGGTGTAGCTAGCAATGCCGGGGGACACAAACTCTGGCGAACTGTCCCCTGGCGTATATCGCCAGTAGACCGATTGCTGCCAAATGTTTGCTCCTACTAAATACCGTTTCGGCTCAGCTTGAGACCACTCCGCGCAACTATCCGGTCCCCACACAGTTGCCTCACAAGTGCTTGGGCCTGGAGAGTTGCATCCGGGGTAATTTTGTATTGCCCATGTCTCGATGACGGAACTGTAAGATGAACCGCAACTTGGGAAAACGCCCAATATCATCCCCTTGCCGTCGAAGTCGTTGTCAAAATTGGAGTTGCTCACGGTAAGAACAGAGTTCGCAAAGTGAGTGTTTACGCCGCTTGCAGCGAAGTTGTATTGTGCAACGGTGAAATCGGCGACCTGATAGGTATCACCACTTGGCAGGTTTGCAGGCACCCAAACATTTCCGTATGCGGTGCCAGCGACATACACAATCGAGAACGCCGGTGGGAGAGACGAAACCGGCGAAATCACCACCTTCAGGCCGTTTCCGGGTTCGGCCGCTCTGATCGGCTGCGGTTTGGGTATGGTTGCGATCGTGAGATTTGCCTCACATAACTTTCGGATTTCCTCTGACGTCACTGTGACGTACTTGCCAAACGATTCATTTTTTTGTCCGACGGGGACTTCCAACCGTTGAAGCTCATTGGGGACGTCAGTTCTTAGCAACAGTACCGATCCGGCAGGAATCTTGAATTCGCTAACGCGACCCGGATCGGATCTACATAGGTATTCGACGTTCGGAGACGCGTTAGTGGCGGCAGATGCTTCGCCCGCAAACGCCGTCAGCACGGTTAAGCAAAGAGAGAGAGCCCTATTGACTCTAGGGCATGTGAAATTGCGCATTTGATTCTCCTAAGCATAGTTCAGAGCAGATACCTTGGGAAGACGAGGGGCTTACGCTAAGCGCAGACTAGGCGTCAACGCACGCGCTGTCAATCAGCAAACGCCTACAATAATGCGGCGTGTCGTCCTACAAGAAAAGCGGCAAATTGAACCTGCCAACTGCTTCTCTCTCTTCGATAAATCATGAATGCAATTGCTATGTTTGGCTGGCATTCGGTCACGTTGCAAAGATTCGAGAACTGACGATTCAATTTAACGGTGCCAATGACGCCAGTGGACAGCCGGTAAAAATCTTGCAACTACCTTGACCGTTTATCGCGCGCAAGACTTTTTATGAGCCTAAATTTTATTGCACTGTGTCGAATGGCGACAGCGCTGATTGTGTTTTCATTTACGCAGAGTGCGCTGTATGCGATTGCCTTGCCCGACTTTTATCTGCACTATCAGGCGCCGGGCAAGTCCGTCGATTACCCTAACAGCGTCCCCACGCGAAATCCGCCTCAACTGAAATGGGTCATAGGCGGGACGTACCAAACAGGCATTGATGATTTTGTGAGCGTCGACGTGTGGGGCGGTACAGGTGTACGGTCTAGTGTGGTGTTGTTCGGCCCGGTGACGTTTCGACCGTCAATCCCGCGCGGGCCGTGTAAAGTTGAACCGACGGTGATACCCAACCCAACCACCACCGACGCGGTTATCTCGGAGGTGAATGTCTGGCGCGATTCGCCGAGCGAGGGATGTGGAACGAACGTTTTCATAGGCATTGGCCCCGTCAAATGGACGGTGCGAGACGACATTACGTTCTCGGCCCCGATTCGCCGGAAGGCACTGGACGGCAGTGAATACGAAGCTAGCGCGATGAAAATTCGTCGTGGCGGAGAGCCTTGGAATACGTATTTCTGGGGCTATCGGCTGGGTTTGGTAGCGAACGAAAGCAATTGGTCGCCCGCCTCTCTGGCGGGAGTTCCGGTGCTGAATACTTGGCCTACTTTTCCGACCTCAGCCGACAATTTTGAACTGGTGTCGTTGCCGCCGCCGTGGAAGGAGGGGGAGGCAGTCGAGCATGTGAATTTTCAGGATTTCCCGAATACGCCGGGTGGGCAATATTTCTACAGTATGACAGCGGTTGATCGCGATTCACTCGATTCCGGGAAGGCGGGTAAATGGGAACGTACGGGGCAGCGCTTTAGTACGGGCGGGTACGTGAGCGTATGTCGCTTTTACGGCAGCACAAGTCCTGGACCTAATACACACTTCTTCACGGCAGACGCTGATGAATGCAACGCGCTGCAAGCTTTGCAAGTCGTCCCCACGCCAACTGATCGGCAACAGCTTAATTTCGAGGGCACGCCCTTTCATGCGAGTCGAGCCATAGCAACTTCCGTTGATAGCAAGACTTGCCCCACGCAGTCGATCCCGTTGTACCGCGCCTATAACGCTGCCTTTGGGCCGAGGGGTCGCAAAAACTACGACTCCAATCATCGCTTTTCTACACGCCGGGAAGATATTCTGGCGATGGTGAAATTGGGTTGGGTCGACGAGGGGATCGTCATGTGCGTCCCCAAGTAGGCCTCAACTTCGACAGATCGCACTTAGCAACGTCCAAACTTGGAGGTTGAATTACTCCGGTAATTCAACCTGCGGCATGCGGGAGAGGATGATGCCCGTCTTTTTTCGCAATCCGGACGCGCCTAAATTGCGTTCATAGAAGCGCGGGTTCGGAGCCATTGCGGCGAGCTTTGCGGCTTGTTCTGCAGAGAGCTGTGCGGCCGACACGCCGTAGTAGCGGCGCGCGGCAGCCTCCGCGCCGAAGATGCCATTGCCCCACTCGATCACATTCAAATAAAGCTCAAGGATGCGCTCTTTATCCAGCATGTGTTCCAACATCAGCGTGATGATGGCCTCTTGAGCTTTGCGCAAGTAGCTTTTCTCGGGCGACAGGAATAAATTCTTCGCAAGCTGCTGCGTGATGGTCGAACCGCCCGCGACGGTCTTACCTTTGGCGCGATTTTTTTCGAGTGCGAGCTGAATACCGTCCCAGTCAAATCCTTCGTGTTCTACAAAGGTGGAATCCTCAGCGGCGATCAACGCACGCTTCAGATTACGCGAGATTTTTGCGTACGGCACCCAGTCATAACGAATCGTCGCGTCCGGTTTCTTCTCATGCAGTTCACCCATTCGGTATGACATGAACGCGGTACGTCCCGGCGCGTGATCGGCGTACCACCCCACTTGCAGCGCGAACCAGCACTGAACGACGATAAACAAACCGGCCATCGCGAGTAAAACCGCCGCCAGCATTCGCCCAAAAATTCGCAACAAATTCTTTGGCACTAAGTGGACGACTCACTCGCCAATTCGACACGAAGTTGCGCGATGACGGGTGCGGCTTGCGGCAACACGCCGCGCCATTGCGCATAGCTCTCGGCGGCCTGTTCAACCAGCATGCCGAGCCCATCAGACGTGCGCGAAGCACCTTGTCGCATCGCCCAATCCGTGAATGTCGTCGGTTGCTTGCTATACATCATGTCGTAGGCCAGCGCACCTGAGGCAAAAATATTTGCACTATCCGGTAGCGGCAAAGTGCCACTTAAACTGGCAGAAGTCGCGTTAATAACCACATCAAATTTCATCGATTGCGCGACCAGCGCTTCGACTGAAAGTGCGCGCGCTGCGTATTGCTTTTCGTAATTCGCCACCAGCTCAGTCGCGCGCTCAGGTGTGCGATTCACGACAACGATTTGTTTCGGCGAGCGCAAGAGCAACGGGCCGATCACGCCGCGCGCAGCACCGCCCGCGCCGAGCAATAAAACGCGCTTGTCCCTGAGTCTCACTTGCAGATTAGTCTCGATGTCGCGCACCAAGCCTGCGCCGTCGGTGTTGTCGCAGTACCAATGATCGTCGCGCCACATCAGGAAATTCGCAGCACCTGCCTGTTGCGCGCGCAATGAGGCTTTGCGAGCCAGCGCAAATGCATCGCGCTTGAACGGCACGGTCACGTTCGCGCCGACGCCACCAGCGTCGAAAAATCGTTGTAGCTCACCCGAGAAATCACCCAGCTGAACGAGGCGCTTTTCGTAGTCGATGCGCTGATTCAGACTCGCAGCAAACAGCGCATGAATTCGCGGGCTTTTGCTGTGGGCAATGGGGTTGCCGAAGACGGCGTATTTGTCTGTATTTTTCATAGCAACGTCACGGCGCTTTCAGACTACCACCGACTGAGCTTTCAAGTTCCCCCGCGCGCGTGAAGCTCCAGGTTCGAGTAATGTAGATGATGTCGGTATCGTTCCTGATATCGGGGGGGAACGGCGAATAGGGTGACGCCAACTCTACGATTTTGAGCGCTGAAGCATCGAGAATTTTGTTACCTGAGCCGCGATCCACCTCTATGGTTTCGATGCGACCATCGGCTTTGATGCCCACCGTCAACACCAGTGCGCCGTAGAGTTTCTGTGCGCGCGCGACGGCGGGGTAATTGGCGTTACCGACGCGCTCCACTTTCTGCCGCCAGTCTTCGACGTAGCGGGCGAAACGATATTCGGTCGCGCGTGCACCGATGTGCTTTTTCTTGGGGCGCTGCTGATACGAATCAAATTCTCTTGCGATCTGCGCCTCAAGCCGTTGCAACTCCAGTGCTTTGGCGGAGAGTTCCTGAAACGCGTTCGCCGTATCCGTTCGCTTTGATTCTTTGGCGTCGCGGTCGGTCGGAGCTTGATTCCTCGAGCGCAGTTGCTGCAACAGCTCGCGCGTTTGCCGCTCCAGCGTTTCCACCTGCTCTTTGGCGGCGGCAATTTGCGTTTGCTGCGCGTCGATCACGGCGCGAGGCAGAGGCGAACTCAGACGGCGTTTGGCGTCCGTGTTGCCACCACCGTCGAGATTGGCTTGCGCCAGAAAATCGGCTTTCGATGGTTTGGACTGCGTCTTCGCGTTGACCAGTGAGACTTCAAGCGGTGGCGTTGGTGCCGACTGTTTGAACAGCTTCGGTAAATCAAAATGCAGCGACAGCAGGATCACATGCACACCAATCGACGCCGCAAGCGTCCACTTGAGCAATGGACTCATACCTGCCGCAACCAGCAATGTGGCAGGGGCCAGGATTACTTTTTCAGCACGCTTCACACAATGATTCTATGGCACACTTTAGGCCGCATTTGCTTCGTACAACGCGTTTGTCACGCCAATTGTTTCAATGAATCGCATATGCAACGCAGGCTCAAACAAATCGACCTCAGCCACTGACAAAATCACCTGCATGCCTGCGGGCTGACTGGACATATCGTTAATCCGCTGCACCATCGGCAGGCGATCAAAGCGCACCAGGTTTTCGCGGATGACGTGCGCTGTAAGTTTAGTGATGTTCTCCTGCTGGATGTAGCGCAAGCACCAGTAGAGCTCCATCTGCTGCTGGAATTCACCATATCCTGAGTACGTTGCATCGAAGTCCGCGACTGCGGCCAAAAGCTCGGCATTTCCATTGGCGTACGGCGCGCTCTCGCCAGCGACCAAGGCCAACAATTGACGCTGATTCAGCAAATCGGAATAACGTCGGAGCGGCGACGTAGCCCACAAATAGTGCTGCACATTCAAGCCTTCATGCGGCCCCGCGATTGAACTCATGCGCGTCTTGCCACCCGCCTGCACGCGGAACATGCCGGGCCATTTGCGCTCGGCTAATGCCGCCGCCCAAGTGACGTTGGCGAAGATCATGAGTTCGGACACCAGCGTGTCCACAGGCGAGCCACGCTTGCGCGGCCCGATCTCTACGCGACAGTCAGCAGCATCCGGGTCGCCATGAACAGCGAAGCTGTAGTCGACACGGTTTTGTGGCTGCTCACCACGCGCTGCTGCACGCACTTGGGCGAATGCGTAGAGCGCGCGCATCGCGGCGGCGTGCTTTTCATTGCCGTCGGCGGCCGGATTCATCCAGCCTAACTCGTCAAGTGGACCGATGCGCAAATTGCTCATGATCGGCACGCACTCGACACGCGTCTCAGTGCTCGTGACTTGCATCAGAGCGTCGACCGTAGCATAGAGCGACAGCGCGGCAGGCGATTTGCCCTCGTCGAGCGAGAAGCCCGTGATCACTTCGTCAGGCAACATGGTGATCTTGTGACCAGGCAGGTAGACCGTCGACATGCGGTCGCGTGCAATGCGATCGAGCTCGCTGTTTGCGGCGATGGCTAACGCAGGTGCTGCAATGTGAATGCCCAAGCGGAAGCCACCAGCGGCAAGCGGTTGTATCGAAAACGCATCGTCAATTTCAGTCGTGGTCGCGTCGTCAATGCTGAACGCCTGCACATCCGCAGTCGGCAATTCGGCAATCGCTGACAACGCAACATGCGACGGAAACGCGATACCTTTCGGGAAGGTCGCGCGCAAAAAACGCTGGAAGTGCAGCGCGTGAGTTGACGGAATTGCACCCGCTTTCGCCAGCAAATGTACGGGGGCCATGCGCGCGCGATCCGCTGCGGCGACCAGCGCACGATAGCCGAGGCTTTGCTTCTCCGGACTATTTAATAGCTGCACCCAGTTAGACGCGATTTCAATAGGAGCCTGCCCCGCGAGCAGCGCTTGTACCCAGACTTCAATTTGTTCAGCTTCACGCGCTTTGCGCTCAACACCGGCGAGCGCCGCATTCAGTGCATCTTCTGGAGCCCGCTTGTAGCGGCCCTTTCCGCGCTTGTAGAAGTACATCGGTGACTGCTGAAGCGCGAGCAGCGTTGCCGCCTGATGCACGGGCGTTACGGTCGCACCGAAGTACTCCGTGGCGAGTTCACCGAAAGAAACCTCTTCCGTTCCCGAAGCCGATTCCCACAATAGCGCCATGTCAATGTCGGCGCGCTGAAGCGTTGCCGCAGCCATCAATTCGGTCGCAGACGGCGCTGCAAAATGAAGCAGCTCATGGGTGCCCTTGACTTTGATACGACGTCCGCCGGACAACTCAACTTGCGCCGAAGCGTCAGTCTCGGAAAGGATGAGACCGGCCAAGATCCGACCGTCGTCTTCGAAAAGTAGATTCAATCGTACCTCTAATAATTCACTTTATCGGGATGCAGTGCTAGGCGCGCGGCGCGCAGCAACCGGAATGTACGTTGTTGTACATGAGGATTGCGAGCACCGCGCAACGACGCAATGCGCCCGAGAAATGAATTTTTAGAAGTGCGCTCATGTGTGTAAATTTGAAATGCCGTGCGGAACATGCCCGGCGGGGACGACGCGACTGGCGGACTCAACATGCTGGCGCTGGTCGTCAAAAAAGATGTCGGCCCCAAAGGCGCGCAAAAACTCGGCTTTGTCGAGGCCGCCGAGAAACAGCGCTTCGTCAATGCGCACGCCCCAGGCCCGCAGCGTGCGGATGACGCGCTCGTGAGCTGGAGCTGAGCGCGCTGTGACCAGCGCGGTGCGGATCGGCTGTCGATCACGTGGGAAATCCGTCTGAATGCGATGCAGTGCTGCGAGGAAATTTTTGAAGGGGCCGCCACCGAGGGGCGTCTCGGCCGCCTTGGCTTCGGATGCCGTAAATGCGTCAAGGCCCTGCGCCTGAAACACACGCTCAGCTTCGTCAGAGAAGAGCACTGCATCTCCGTCGAACGCGATCCGCAATTCGTCGTCATCCTGCGGCCCGATTGAATCGACCACGTTCACTGCGCCTCTATACGGGACAATCGTCGCCGCAGCATGACCCGACTCCAGCGCGTGGCGGACGTCCTCCGGATCAGCCGACAAAAACAGATGCGTACCCAGCGCTGGCACGTAGCGCGACGTATCGCGACCGCTGGTGAATACAGCCCGCGTGATGCCCAGTTTGTAATGGCCAATGGCGTTAAAAATTCGCAAACCGGTGTCCGCGCTGTTTCTCGACAGCAATACGATTTCGACGTGCTGGCGACTGGCTTCATTCAAGCGCAGCAACTTGCGCACCAATTCAAACGCAACACCCGGCTGCAGTAAATCATCTTCATGGTCGATCTGATGGCGCTGATACGCCTCGACGCCATTCGCCTCGTACACCGCATGACTCTCGCTCAAATCAAACAGCGCGCGCGAAGAAATCGCAACAATCAGGCGGTCATCGATTTGCACTGCCATGGCAAGTGCTTAGGCGGGCTTCTGCACGGACACCAGGAACCCGGCAGTCCCCGCGTCGGCATCCCCGTGCAGATCAAAGGCATCGATCACAGGCAGCGCAAAGCCAGCCGCCGCAAGGAGGCGCTTCACATAGCCTTCCGAATGTGCATAGTGCATACTTTTTTGTACCACGAAATCAGACCCACCGACCGACTCCGACGCGCGCTCGCACGAGAAAAACAGCCAGCCGCCCGAACGCAATACTTTGAACGCATTGGTGATGGCCGCATCCAGCGCACCCAGATAAATGAACACGTCAGCCGCGACGATCACGTCATACTCATTGGCATCAGTGGCTTCGAGTGCGTCCTGCAAATTCACATGATGAAACCGCGAGTAGACATTGCGCTTCTTCGCCGCTTCAAGCATCGGCATCGAGAGATCCACGCCGACAAAGAACCCCTCAATTCGACCCAATGCTGCACCGAACTGTCCCGCGCCACAGCCGAGTTCAAGGACATTCAATTTGCGATCTGGAAAGCGCTCGAGAATCGCGGCGGATACCTTCTGCACCACGCTGCCCTTCGAGTCGTTCGCCAAATGCGTTTCAACTCGACCCGAGTCGGTATGAATCAACCGCTGCATTACGTATTCTGGCGCTTTGGCAGGCGCTTCGCCGCGAAAAACCGCATCGAGATAGGCGTAGCCCGCGTCGGTCGGACGCAGCGCGATCGCGCGGGCAAGATACTGCTGCGCCGTGGCGCGATCATCGCGCAGATACGCCACCATCGCGAGCCCATGTAGCGCTTCCGTGTCGTCAGCGTTGATGACGAGTGCTTCAGTCAGCCATGTCTCAGCCTCATCAAATTTCGACTGATGACGCAGCGCATTCCCAATCATCGTTTTGATGCCGTGGAAGTCCTCATTCTGCGAGAATGCACGGCGCAGATGCACCTCGGCGGCAGCAAAATCAGATTGCGCGTACGCCAGATTGACCGCAAGCTCCCGGTACTGCACGTTGGTCGGTTCCAGCATCAGCGCGCGATTGGTACTCGCGCTTGCAGCGGCAGGGTTGCCTCCGCTACGCTCGGACTCGCCCAGACAGAAATGCGCCATCGCAGACATCGGGGCCAACTCGACTGCGCGTCGTGCCGAGTAGAGAGACGCCGCCGGATTGCCCGCTTTGTTGCCCAACAACCATCCGGTGATGTACACCCGTGCATCCTTGGGGCTAGCCTTGGCTATCTCGTTAAGCATCGATGCCGCCTCGGCCAAGCGCCCTGCCTCGATGTCGGCCTCAACCGCCAATAGCTGGCGACCGCGTGCCTCAAAGTCGTCTCCGGCGCGCTTGGCCGGTGGTAGTGAAAATTTGGAACCTGCCATAACCGTAACCCTAGCCTTGATGGGCGTGCGCACGCTGCAATTGATCGAGCACGCGTTGATGAATGCCGCCAAAAGCGCCATTGCTCATAATTAAGATGTGATCGCCGCGACGCGCGTTTGCGACTAGCGTGCGGGTGAGTGCGCCGATGTCGCTCACGTTGACTGCCCGCTCGCCGAGCGGCTGCATCGCGGCAGCGACGTCCCAATCTACGCCCCCGGAATACGAATACACCCGATCCGCGCCGTCGAAACTCTCCGCCAATCGCGAGCGCATCGCGCCTAGCTTCATGGTGTTGGAGCGCGGCTCGAACACCGCGAGGATTCGCTCTCCGGGAGCCACATTTTTTCGCATCGCGCCGACCGTTGCGGCGAATGCTGTTGGATGATGCGCAAAGTCGTCGTAGACCTTGACGCCAGCCACTTCACCACGCAGTTCAATGCGTCGCTTGACGCCCTGAAACGAGGCCAATGCATTGATGGCTTCTGCCGGGGAAACGCCAGCATGATTTGCCGCAGCAATCGCAGCCAAGGCGTTCAACCGATTGTGTTCACCCGGCATCGCAAGCGTGAGATCACCGAAGCGTTGTCCGCCAAAATCCACTCGCGCGTGATCGACAAAATGCCAGCCCTGCTCGACACCAAACAGCTCGCGCTCACTCCAGCAGCCCATCGCGAGCGTCTCAGCCAAGTCCGAATCGCGGCCATTGCTGATGATGCGTCCGCTCGAAGGAACCGTACGCACGACATGATGAAACTGGCGACGAATCGAGGCAACATCGGGGAAGATATCGGCGTGGTCGTATTCGAGATTATTGAGCACCAATGTGCGTGGCCGGTAATGTACGAACTTGCTGCGCTTGTCGAAGAACGCAGTGTCGTATTCATCGGCTTCGATGACGAAGGGAGACATTGGCGCGTTCAAATTTCCGGATCGCGCCGAGACGCCGAAATCCTGCGCTACGCCGCCGATCAAAAATCCCGGCGCGCGTCCGGTGTGCTCGAGAATCCAGGCCAGCATCGACGTGGTGGTCGTTTTCCCATGCGTGCCGGCAACCGCCAACACCCAGCGCCCTTGCAACACATTTGACGCCAACCATTGCGGCCCAGAAACGAATGAAGCGCCCGCGTTCAGGATCGCCTCAATCAGCGGATTGCCACGCGTGATGACATTACCGATGACAAAGCAGTCCGGCTTCAAATTGAGTTGATCAGCCGAA
>JAYVPF010000106.1:0-7297 GCA_043757535.1 Burkholderiales bacterium | reverse complement strand
TTGTGCATCCGGACTTCATCGCGAAAAGTGCTGGAAATGCGACGCGAGCTTCTAAGCAGCAAAGTAGCCAAATGGGGCTGGCACTTTAGCGATTTGACTTTCGATTCGCTCGATCTCGAAAACGGCGGCTTTCACCCTCGGCGCGCCAAAACTCCAAGAATTCTGCCTCAGATGAAAACGCTCCCCTGCCATCCTCAAAGTCCTGCAGCGTTCCGTTAATGCTGCCAATGTTCGCCGTGTTGCCGCTACCTGCGCGCTTTCCTGCAATCCGCCATTTCTCTTGAACGAAAAACTCGACGTTCGCGAATGGCAGCGGGATGTCTTTGATTTGGTCGAAGCGATACGTGGATGCGTCCGCTGACTTTTTCAACTGAACTCGGTCGTAAACGAACCCGATTACCCAGTGTTCCGCGTAATCAGTGAACGGATACACAATGTTCTTGCCCTCGTTCCCCGGAAGTATGAAACTCGTATAGCCACCGAGCGTAAATCCAAAGGAATCGCTAGCCTTGTTTCTGTAGGTGGTCTTGACGTCCACGGCAATTTTCGAAGTGTGTGCTTTGCCTTTGTGCAGAGTAAAGTCTGGGTAGTGATTTTGTTTGTCTGGTTCTATTGCCTCGTACCCATGCGCGTTTGCTACTGCGTAAATCGCGGGGCGAGTGAGCAATTCGAAAACCGTGCTCAAGACTTTGGTGTCACTGCCGAGCGGATACACCACAGCGTCTTTCGTCAAAAAACCGCATATATCAAAGCTTGGTATCTTTTTTCGGAATTCGGTTTCGAAAGCTTGCTGAAAATTGAACGTCATTACGGTCTCGGAGAAATTGGGACAAATAATCGCTGGGGTTCAACCCAAGCACATACATAACGTCAACGAACTCGAGCACATCTAGCCGTCGTTCGCCTCGCTCATACTTAGACACGAACGACTGCGGCTTCCCTAATCGATCTGCTACGACTGTTTGCGTCAAACCGACGCGTTCGCGCGCGCCAATTAGACTTGAACAGAAGTCTTGATATTCGATGTAACGACTTTCGTGCGCCATGCCGGATGGTAAAACCTAAATTGGCATATCCCAAAATGGGTTCTTTTTCGTCAGCGGTGGCGTCAAATGCTCTCCATGCGGCCCTTCAATTTATCTGGCGCTGCCTCCGCGCAGGCTCAAGCCCGAAACCTACACAAAGCAGGCGATATGAAGCAACAAATTGACCTGAATTCAGACTTGGGCGAGGATTTCGGGCCCTGGCTCATTGGCGACGGCGTGGATGACGAGATCATGCCGCTGATCAGTTCGGCCAACATCGCCACGGGCTTTCACGCGGGCGACCCGAACACGATGCACCGCCTGGTCGGGCTGGCCGCAAAACACAACGTCGGCGTGGGCGCGCACCCCGGCTTTCGCGAATTGGTGGGCTTTGGGCGTCGCCATATCAAAGCCACCGACGATTGAGCACCTGTTACGTCTTTCAACCGCTGAAGCTCGTTTCACACGACGACGCAACACGTGACCATCGCTCCGCAGCGGCGTGATTCGTCGTATGATCTGCCTATGGATTCCAATCTGCTCAATCGAATTACGTTTAATCCCGCACAGTGCGCTGGTCGACCTTGCATTCGTGGCATGCGTATCCGCGTGATGGACATTCTTGAGCTGATGGCGGCGGGCGCAGACCGGAAAGAGATTCTGGCCGACTATCCCTATCTCGAATCCGACGACATAACTGCGGCGCTGCTCTACGCGACACGGCAGAGCGATCACCTGGTGTTGCAAGCGGCGTAGCGGTCGCCGTGAGATTTTTGATTGATGCGCAGCCGCCCCCTTCTCTGGTGCATTTCTTCAGGGATCGAGGGCATGAAGCAACGCACGTCTTCGATCTTTTGACGCATGATGCTTCGGACGAGGCCATCTTTCAGCACGCCATCACTCTGGGTGCAGTGATCGTCACCAAAGATGAAGACTATGCCGTTCGCTCAGACGCACTCGGCGCGCCGCCGCAAATACTGTGGTTGCGGATCGGCAATTGCCGGAACGGCCCCCTCGTCAACGCGCTCTCTGAGTCGATTGCAACCGCTTTCGATGCGTTCGAGCGGGGCGAACGAATCGTCGAGATTCGCGGTCGGTAGTCCGTGTGCCGTCACCGCCGCATAAAAAATTCCTGAATGCGGATAGAGCCGATTTGTTCGGACGCCTCGCGCTTTCTGGCACAGCCTCCAGCCCGAAACCAGAGGACAACGCAGGCGACATGAAGCGACAAATTGACTTGAATTCAGACATGGACGAGGGTTTCGGGCCTTGGCTCATTCGCGACGGCGTGGACGACGAGATCATGCCGCTGATTAGCTCTGCCAATATCGCCACGGGATTTCACGCGGGAGACCCGAACACGATGCACCGCATGGTCGGGATGGCAGCCCGACACAACGTCGGCGGGGGCGCGCACCTCGGCTTTCGCGATTTGGTGGGCTTTGGGCGTCGCCACATCAATGCCACCGACGACGAACTGGTCAAGCTTTTTAACGGCGAGAATTTTGGAAAATTGGTTTTGCAGGTGGTGAGCGAGTAACCGCGAGTTCGGAAGCAACGGGGATCAATCAACATAAAAATGGCATGTTGCATGCCATAATTAATGGCATAAATCGACAACAGAAATTTGCCATGGTCACCGCTGCGACGAAAAATTTTCACCTGCCCATGCCTGTGGCGCTCTATACGGGATTACGCGAGGCTGCCGCCCGCGCGGGCACGCCCGCTACGGATGTTGCCCGCGAGGCCATTCAGGCGTGGCTTAATGAAGACCGCCGCCGTCAGCAGCGAACAGAACTGGCGGAGTTTGAGGAAGCCAACGCTGGCAGCGCATGGGATCGTGACCCGCAATGGGAGGCTGCCGGACTTGAAATCACCGCAAAACTGCCGCATTGGCCCGACTCAAGTCAATCTGCGCTGAGCCAGCCCACCGGGTCAGCCGGTAGACGCAAAAACCCGACAACCCACCCGAAGGATCCGTTGAAAAAGCGGCCAGCAACTCGCAGCAAGGCGCCCACATGATTACCCGTGGTGATGTGGTTTGGGTGCATCTAGAGCCTCGCTCGGGCTCCGAGCAGCGCGGCACCCGACCTGCAGTCGTCATTTCAAGCGACGTGTTTAATCACAACCCGCGCTGGAATTCCTTGGTGGCGGTGCCATGCACAACCTCCAAGCTACAGGGTGCGCGGCCCGCAACGGTGGTCGAGTTGCCCAAGCGCCTAACAGGCCTGCGCGAAGACGGGTTCGCCATTTGCCACCAACTCACAACGCTGGACCGCAGCAAGTTCGGCACCAAAACAGGTGTGCTTGATCAAGCCTCGCTCGCCCGAATCGAAGAAGGTATTCGGGTGGCGCTAGACTTCGCGTGACCTGTTCCGGGCGCACGCGCTCAACAAACAAAGCCCGCATCATCTGCGGCGGCATCAGCCAGTACAACAACACGACCGCCGTGCAAGGCCCGAAAAACTACCTCTCCCTACTCGTCAACCGCGCCCGCGTAAAAGGCATCGTCGTCGATTACGCGGATCGCTACGGCATCGCGATTGCTGATATGGCCAGGTATTTGAGGGATGGGAAAATGAAATCGAAGCAAGATGTCGTCGTTGGGCTCGACACGGTCTCGGAGTCGCTGCTCAAGCTTTTTAATGGGGAGAATTTTGGGAAGTTGGTTTTGCAGGTGGCGGAGCGGTAGTAGTTGCATTTCGCGTAGGCGCGGCTAAACTGCCGAGTGGGTATCGCGTCGACACACAGCGTGATGCTCACGTCATCCTCCGTAGCCAATTTTGATCGGAGCCGAAAACTACTGTTACTGGGGGAGATTCGTATGAGCGCTAGGCACGTGCCGCTAAAGTCCGTAGAGTTCCACGTAAACGACCATCTAGTTGAATGCGGTGCAACGTCGTGGCAAATCCGTAATATTGCGGCTACATCAGTCGGCGAGCGTCAAATACCGGTCAACATCCCGGAACCAGCACTGAACAAAGAGAAACCCGCGTTTGAATTTGGAGGCACACTGATCGGCGCTGCGATTGCCGGTTTTATTGTGTTTGCTGTGGTTGGGTTAGTGGCACAATCGTCAAACGTTGGCAGCATCGCCGGATGGCTGGCTTTTTTAGGCGTTATCGTCTGGTCGGTTGTCAGCTTGAATAAGCGTCAAGCGGCGTGGGACATCGAGGCCGCCGAGGTTGCTAAACAGCGCGAACGCTGGGCTGAAATCCGGCAGTCCCCCTTGATTCTTTACAGCTTAATGCTGGAAACAAACGCCGGTAGTAAACCGCTTTTCTATTCAACTGACCGTGACCAAATTGTGAGAGCCAACAACGCGTTGAAGGACGCGATGACCAAGCGGACGGTACAAGACGTCACATTCAATATCGATACATTGGCTGTCGGCGACAACGCGGGTGCCAATTTTGAAACGACTGTTAACAATATCAACAGCGAAATCTACAAGCAAGAAATTTTCGGGGCTTAAAGTGGGAGTACAAGTAAATAACTTCAACTCCTCGATTGGCGTCCAAACTGTCGTTGATGGGTCCAATAGCGACGGCTCCCTCGTCGCGAAATACCTAGCTGATATTCGACGTATGATTTTCGAGGACAAGACCCATTCTTCAGAGCAAATTGCGAAGCTTTCGGCGCTTGTAGATCAGGTTCAAAGTAATTTGCAACGACCCAAACACGACAGTGCTGATGTTATTGAGCGGGGATTGAGTGCATTGGGCTCATCCGCATCTTTGGTGTCCCTAGTGGACCAAATTCGCCCCTTTTTGAAGAACATGTTTTAGCGAGGTAGGGTGCGCATCAGAATGCGCACCTTCGTTGCCCGGAGCAACCATCCGTGATTGACCGAGGCGGTGCGCACTTTGGTGCACACCCTACGCATCTTGATTCGACCGATGGGCAGCGCCGGTGGCAATGCCACAAGGCGAAACCGCGAGCGTTCTGCCGTACACGACTGGTATCCTAGTGCCCATGAAAGCTAGTGAAGTGCTGAAACTACTTCAGCAAGATGGCTGGTTATTAGTTGCCACTCGCGGTAGCCATCGTCAGTTCAAGCAGTCGACGAAGTCAGGCCGTGTCACAGTTCCCGGGGAATCCGAGCGACGAGCTTGCGCCATGCACATTGAACTGCATTTTCAAGCAGTCTGGCCTCAAGTAAAGGAATCCAAATGCGCTACGCCATCGTCATTGAAAAAGCCGAAGGGAATTTTTCTGCCTACGCGCCAGACTTGCTGGGCTGTGTCGCCACCGGAGCCACTGTCAACGAGGTTGAAACAGAAATGCGCGATGCGATATCGTTTCATTTAGCGGGGATGCGCGAAGATGGCGTGCCGATACCTGCGCCCTCAAGTGCGGTTGAATATCTGGATATCGCGGTTTAAGTCGTAACCCAACAGCTTGCGACACGAGACGCGTGAGGTCAAACATGCAACATCATGATCAATTGGTGAAAAAGCTCATGGCCCGCCCCGGCGTACGCGCTGAGGTTGATCGGCTAGAACGCGAAGAGTCCGCTTTGCTGGACGCGCTGCTCAAGGCGCGACAGGACGCGGGTCTGACGCAGGCGGAAGTGGCTCAGCGCATGGGTACGCAAGCGCCGTCGGGCGCACGGCTCGAACGGGCGCTTGCAACCGGTAAACATTCGCCGTCGGTGGCAACGTTGCGTCGCTATGTCAAAGCCTGCGGTCTCCGCTTGGTGTTGCAGGTTGCGTAACCGTGGCGCAAATGCGCAAATGGCATGGAATCATGGAAGTGGAATGGCGTGGCGTGGCGCACCGTGCCCGTGGACGCATAAAAAAACCGTAATAAAGTCAAGCCGCCCGTTTCAACTCATACCCCGCAATCAACAAATCTGCCGGCAAGTTGAGACCCACTGCGAGTCGACGAATCATCTCTAGCGACAGGGGTCGAACGCGGTTCAACACCTCGGCCACGCGGGCGCGAGAGCCGATGAAGGGCTCTAGATCCTTGCGCGACAACACGCGCGCTTCCATCACGTGGTGCAAGAGGGTGACCGGGTCAACCTGAGGCACATCAATGTGCTTTTTCTCGTATTCCTCGACCAGCAAACTCAAGACTTCAAGTTCGTCTGACTCGGCCGATTTGGGTGGCGCGTCCCACAGCGCATCAATACGAGCCAAGGCTGCGCGATGTGCCGTTTTGCTTTGAATGAGCTTGATATTCATAATTTTCCTTTAGACCAACGTTGCGTCAATTTGGTCATACTGTCTATGCATTCCAACAAAGCGGATGTAGGCAATTTGCCGGTTGTAGTGCATGGCAACCACGAGCCGATAGTCGTTACCTTTGATGTTGAAAACCACGCGATTGCCGGTCAAAAAACTGGCATTACGATAGGCGGCTTTAACGTCCGCCGGCGAGCGCCAAACGCTACGCGACGCTATGGCGTACCAAGCGGCCAGTGGCTCTGTCGCGTCGGCATGCTTGTCCCAAAAGTCGCGAAGTGTTTCAAGAGCAATGATGCGCATCCATTGAATTTACCATGATCCCGAAATGGGAGCAACAACTCACCACGCGAAGCGACACTGCACCATCGCTCGCGCTCAATCGGTCCGCAGGGGCTCGATTCGTCGTATGATTTGTCTATGATCCGACGACATTTCTGCGGCGCTGCTCTACGCGACGCGACAGAGCGATCACCTGGTGTTGCAAGCGGCGTAGCGGTAGGGTGCAGCGCTTGTGTTTCCGCCGAATGCGGTTACTTAATTTGATCGATCAGAACTGCCTGCGGCAATGGCACGAGGCGGAACCGCGAGCATTCCATTGCCCTACCTGATCCAGCGAATTTCAACCGTGTAGCTCATGCAATTAGACAAGTACTTGTATAATTTCGCATGAAGCCAATACTTAAATCGCCCAAATACATCGGTTCAAGTCGGGACGACCTCCGTGACTTTCCGGAGGCGGTGCGCAGAGCAATCGGGACCGAGCTGATGGTCGTTCAGTTTGGCGGCACGCCAACGGACTTTAAGCCGATGAGTTCTGTGGGAGCTGGCGCATAAGCGGTGCGGGTACGTATTGAAGGCGCGTGGTGAGCCATACATGTCGCCAAGTTTGCAGATGCTGTTCACGTCCTGCACGCGTATCAAAAAAAACTCAGAAAACCAATAAGGCCGATATCGATCTCGCGACCGCCCGTTACAAATTAATTGCAGGCAAACCATGAAAAAGACTGATCCCCGCATCGACGACACTCGCATCACCGAGAGCAGCGGCAACGTGTTTGTTGATCTTGGCTTTGACGAGGC